>JAKADE010000604.1 GCA_021820785.1 Pseudomonadota bacterium | reverse complement strand
TCCGCCGCGCCGCCATCGTAGGCGAGCTGCTCGGCGGTGTAGCCGTGGTTCTGATCGGCGGTCGCCGCCTGCGAACGGTCCAGCCGGAACGGATTGGTGGCGCCGCGGCCGTTGCGCCGGTTCAAGTTCGGGTTGTGGGTCAGCAGCTGTCCGCGCAGCAGATTGTTCACCGCAGGAGTGCCCGGCGCGGCCGAGAAGCGCGGCTCGCCCGACGGATTGGCCGCGTGCGGGTAGGTCGCGAAATAGTGATCGAACGAGACATTCTCATCGAAGATCACCACCAGGTGCTTGATCGGCGTGCGCGTCGGCTCACGTGCCGCCGGCAGCTCGCGCACATGGGCCGAGGCGCCGGTTGCGGCGGCGAGTACGGCGAGTCCGAGCAGCGCGGCAAGGCAGTTCAGAGGGGAACGCATGCGGAAGTTCCTCGATGAGAGTGAAGGGTGGCGGTGCGGTCCGTGCCGGGTCGGCCCGGGCTCACGCGCGCGCGCCGAGCCTACCGGCACAGTGTGACCGATCGATGACGGACAGCCTACCCCCCGGCACGGGGCGCTCCCCGGAGTGGGTGACGGACCGGCCGGTGAGCGCCTATGATCCTCCTCACCGCCCGGCCGCGATTTGACCTTTCCCGTGACGCCCACCGTACTCCTCGCAGCGCACCCGGCTGCCGCCCGTCTCGGCGCCTTCGCCGGCGTGTTCGCCGTGATGGCCGTGTGGGAACTGCTCGCGCCCCGGCGGGTGGCGCATCGGCCCAAGGGCACGCGCTGGCTGAACAATCTCGGCATCATCGCCGCCGACACGCTCCTGGTGCGCCTGGTCCTGCCGGGCGCGGCGCTCGCCACGGCACTGTTTGCGGCCCGGCGCGGCTGGGGCGTGCTCCCGCTCCTGGCACTGCCCGGACCGGTGCGCCTGCTGCTGACGCTCGCGGCGCTGGACCTGACCGTCTACCTGCAGCACGTGATGCTGCATGCCGTCCCGGCGTTGTGGCGGCTGCACCGCGTGCACCATGCGGACCTGGACTTCGACGTCACCACCGGCGTGCGCTTCCATCCGCTGGAGATCCTCCTGTCCCTGCTGATCAAATGCGCCGCGATCGCACTCCTTGGCGCCAGCCCCGCCGCAGTGCTGCTCTTCGAGGTCGTGCTGAATGCCAGCTCGATGTTCACCCATGGCAACGTGCGGCTCCCGGCGCGGCTCGATGCGCCCCTGCGCTGGCTGCTGGTCACGCCCGAGATGCACCGCGTGCATCACTCGATCGACATCGAGGAGATGAACAGCAATTTCGGCTTCAACCTGTCCTGGTGGGACCGGCTGCTCGGCACCTACCGTGCCGCGACCCGCACCGCCCAGGATCGGATGGCGATCGGGCTGCCCGACTGGCGCGATCCGCGCCAGTGCGATCGTTTGCCCGGGATGCTGCTCATGCCGTTCATCACCGCGCCCAGTGGGACCGCGATCGCCCGCAGCACCTGGAAGGAAGGTCCGTGACCCGAGCCACTCTCCTGCGTATCGCGCTCGCCGCAGTGCTCGTGACCGCGGCCGTCTGGGCCTTCATGCACCGCAGCGCGCTCGACGTGCACTCGCTCGGGGTCGCCCTGCACCGCGCCGGTCCCTGGGGACCCCTCGCCTTCATCGTCCTCTACGCCGCCGCGACCGTTGCGTTGCTGCCCGGCACCGTGCTGACGCTCGCTGGCGGCGCGCTCTTCGGGCCGGCCGCCGGGACGTTCTACAACCTCACCGGTGCAACGCTCGGCGCCACGGGCGCGTTTCTCGTCTCGCGTTATCTCGCCTCGGGCTGGGTCCGCCGGCGGCTCGGCCCGCGCACCGAACAGATCATCGCCGGGGTCGAGCGCGAGGACTGGCGATTCATCGCCTTCGTGCGCCTCGTCCCCCTGGTGCCCTTCAACCTGCTGAACTACGCCCTGGGCCTGACCCGGATACGCGTCTCCCGATACGTGCTCGCCTCCTACGTCGCCATGTTGCCCGGGACGCTCGCCTATACGTATCTCGGCTACGCAGGCCGCACGGCGCTGTCAGGCCATGCGGACTGGATCCGTACCGGACTGATCACACTGGCACTGCTCGCATGCGTCGCCTTCCTGCCGCGCATCCTGCGCAAGACGCGAGGAATCATGAACTCGCACACACGAAAATAGGTGCAGGGCATCACTGCGGCGAAGGTCGGCCGCATGCGCCCCGGACTCTGACGGGCAGACGGGATCAGGAGGGTGTGACGCACAGGAACGCCCGGATGGGCCCCGGCGCTGCCTTGCGCTCGTCCCGCCCTCTGGGCCCGCACTGACTCGGTCCGATCGAGCGGACCGGACGAGCCGCCGTGCGCAATACGCGCCAGACTGCCATGCGCCGGGGTCGAAGCACCCGCCCCGGGGTGACGCCGGGCTGCAGCCCACCGCGGCTCGAAGATCGGGGCAGGGACGCCTCCTGCCAGCGCGCAACCGCGTCGGTCGGGTCCTGCCCGCGGGCATCGAACAGCCCGCCGAGCGGCCGAACACCGGCAATCGCGTTGCCCCGAAATGCACCGGCTCCGGCTGCTGAACTCGCAGCCGGAGCCGGGCCGATTCGTCAGACCCGAGGGTCTGGAATCAATCGAAGTTGGCTGTGAAGCCGACGAAGTACTGACGACCGAAGATGTCGTATGTGGCCGCATCCGTCAGCAACGGCGCGCCTGCCACGAACGGCTCCTTCTTGTCGAACAGGTTCGTGATTCCAGCCCGCACCTGCAGTTCCGACGTGACCTGATAATGGGCATTGAGGTCGAAGTAGCTGTACGCCGGAACACCCGCGTCACCGCTATTCACCCCATCCATCAGGTCGGTCATCGAGGAGATGAACCGCCAGTGCAATGCGACCCCGAGAGGCCCATTGGCGTAGCCGAGCATCG
>JAKADE010000603.1 GCA_021820785.1 Pseudomonadota bacterium | reverse complement strand
TCGGGAGTGCTCTGCGTCGGGGCCGGTTGCCCCAGCAGCAGCGCCAGGTCGTACTCGCTGGCGAAGAGCACTTCGGCATGCGCAGCGATACCGGCGAGCAACGGACCGGCCTGCGCAGCCCTGCCCTGCCAGAGCGACGGGCGGTAGTTGCAATCGAATGACACGCCAAGCCGAAGTTCGCGCGCCGTATGCACGGCCGCCAGCACCGCGGCACACGCCGCTGTGCCCAGCGCCGCCGTAATGCCTGAAACGTGCAGCCAATCGCACCCCTCGAGCAACGTCGCCCAGGGCTGCTCGGCGCTCAGAGCGCGGCAGAACGCCGAATCCTGTCGGTCGTAGACCACTCGTGCCGGCCGCGCGCCCGCGCCACGCTCGAGGAAGTAAAGGCCCATGCGGCCTTCTGCACGGCGCACCGCGGAGGTCTCCACCGCATGGCGACGCAGCTCCGCCAAGACGAGGTCGCCCAGAGGGTTGTCCGGCAGCACCGTGATCATGGTGCTCGGAGCGCCGAGGTGGGCCAATCCGATCGCGACGTTCGCCTCGGCGCCGCCCACGTAGACCCGCAATGCATCGGCCTCGCTGAGCCGCTCGCCGCGCGGCGCGGCGAGTCGCAGCAGCATCTCGCCGAAACACGCGATCCGCACGGGTGGAGTCATGATCGATATGCCTCCGCGCACACAAGTCCTCGGCTCACAGGCCCGTGGGTATCCGTATGCATCAGCGCTCCTCACTCTGGTTGTGCGCCACCCGCAGCTGCGGAGACATCTGTTTAGTCAGCGACCGGATCACCTGCACGCGCATATGTGTTCTTGGATTTTTCCAGTGAGGACGCCAAGGATACCGCGCCACTCCTTGGGCAGATACCGCACCAGTCCCCGCCGGTGCGGAACGTACAAACCTCTAACACTCCGCGCCACACATCCTGACGGTTCTCCGGCAGCTTGCGGCGCCGCAACCGGTTCCACGGCCCATTCCCCGGTGCCGTCACCGCTTCGCGCCCAGCGTCGCCTTAGCAGGCAGTTCAGCCGCCGCGCAGCAAGCGCATGATCCGGGCGCGCAGATGCCCGTAGTTGTCCGGTTTCAGGGGCCCGAGCAGACCGTGCTGGCTCTCGGGCAGATGCCGCAGCGGATGGCCTTCCGTGCGGAAGACGAAGTGATCGAAAAATGCCCGCCAGGCCTGCCGCTCCGCCGGCGGGCGCTCGGCGATGCTGATCATCGCCAGCAGCAGGCTGGTATAGGGCGCATCGGGGCCTGCGCTGAAGGCGTCCCACCAGTGATTGATCATGACGTTGAACGGTGCCAACGCCTCGACCTGATGCCACCACAGCTTCGGCAGATACAGCGCATCCCCGGGCTCGAGCTCAGCGACCAGCGCCTCGGCGCGGATCTCCTCGAAACGGGGAAATCGCTGTGGGTCCGGCGCGTCGGCCGAGGCCGCGAGGCTCACCGGCGGACCCGCCATGGTGTGATCGATGGGCCCCATGTAGAGCCTGCCGATGTGCTCCGGGGCGAATAGGGTGAAGCGGCGCTTGCCGGCCACCACGCAGGCGAGATTATCGAAGGTGTCGTAGTGGCTCGAAACGTTGGAGCGATGTCCGATCCAGATGCGCGCACCCGCGCGCTGCGGCAGCAGCGGCATGGGATTGGCGGCCAGGAAGCCCGGCATGCACTGCGTCACGGGGACCGAGCCGACGTAGAGCGTCGCACTCTTAGGGCGCTCGAGCGTCTCGAGCATCTGGCCGATGGCCTGAAGGAATGGCATCGGTCGCCGCTCGAAGTTGAACCCCTTCAGATCGGCGGTGTAATAGTACTTGCCGGCAATCGCCGGATCGCCGATGAACGCCTCGACCTCGAGGCCTGCATCGAACGTCGCGAAGTACCGCTGCAATTCCTGCGGCGAACGGCGTGCAGCCTGCACGGCCGGCCACGCATCGACCAGCCCGCGCAGCACGACCGGCCGACACGGCTCGAGGATGTCCCGAAGGAACTGCTCCGGCCCGCCCAGCTCGCGACCGGCGATCTCGACGGGGGCGCGCGCCATGTGAAATCCCTCAATCCGGCTTGCGCGTTCAGCGCGCCGCGGCGCCGGGTGCGACGGCCAGCCCGGCCGTGCGTTCGAGCAGCCGGGCGTTCTTGACCCTCGCCATCTCGCGCACCTGCTTCAGAGAGGCGATCATCAGCTGAATCAGCGTCAGGTAGCCACGCCGGAAGAGCTCGACCACCACGCCATCGGGCAACCTCGAGAGCGTGTCCTGATTGATGGTGTAGAGGCCCTCGCACTTGCGCAGCGTGCCGTCCTCGAATTCCACCTCGATGTCGATCGGCTCGATCAGCTCGAGCTCGAGCAGCCGGGCAATGAAGATCCGGGTCCGCTCGATGCCGGGGACCAGGTCCTGAAAGGCCCAGATGATGCTCTGCAGATAGCGGCTCGGCTCACCCTGGTCACTGAATAGCGGCTTACCCTCAGCGGCGGCAACCCGCGGGTGATCCAGGTCGATGGCCAGTTCCGGGCCATGGGCATAAAACGGCTCGCGCTGCAGGCTGAGTGGCCGGTAGAACTGCGCATCGCGCTGCCACTCCTCGAGGAACTGGTTCTCTCCCTCGATGAATCCGAGCATCGCACCGCAGAAGAACTGCCCCGTGTCCGCCTCTTTGCCGAAAAGGATCGGATAGTGCATGAGCAAATGCGGGAATTCATTGACGATGACCTGCACGAAGTGCCGGTTGTCGCCGTAAGCAGCCGAGGCGCGTGCGTCGATCTTCAGCTCGCGATGCTTTTCTTTGCTCAGCGGTACGATTTGGGTCATGACAGCGGCGGCAATCAGATCGGCTGCAGGCCGTATTGGTGAATCTTATTCAAAAGCTCGCGGTTCGTGGGCAGCCGCACGCTCAGCTCGCCGGTCATGTTCTCA
>JAKADE010000602.1 GCA_021820785.1 Pseudomonadota bacterium | reverse complement strand
CGAGTCCGGCGTGTGCGATCACTATGCGGAAAACGACAGCCACGCGCTCTCGATCGCCCGGGGTATCGTGGCGCGGCTGCGCGCCGCGCCGGCGACCGATCCGCCGCGCGCGCCGCGCGAACCGTACTATGCCCCGGAGGAGCTTTACGGGGTCATCCCCGAGAGCCTGCGCCGCCCGTACGACGTGCGAGAAGTGATCGCGCGGCTCACCGACGGGTCGGAGCTCGAGGAGTTCAAGCAGCTCTACGGCACGACCCTCGTGTGCGGCTTTGCGCACATCGGGGGCTACCCGGTCGGGATCCTGGCCAACAACGGCATCCTGTTCTCCGAGAGTGCGCTGAAGGGTGCGCATTTCATCGAGCTGTGCTCGCGTGAGGGGATCCCGCTGCTGTTTCTGCAGAACATCACCGGGTTCATGGTCGGCCGCAAGGCCGAGGCGGGCGGCATCGCGCGCGATGGCGCGAAGCTCGTGACGGCCGTGGCCTGTGCGCGGGTGCCGAAGTTCACGGTGATCACCGGCGGCAGCTACGGCGCGGGCAACTACGCGATGTGCGGCCGGGCCTACGGTCCGCGCTTTCTTTTCCAGTGGCCCAACGCGCGCATCTCGGTGATGGGCGGGGAGCAGGCCGCCAGCGTGCTCGCCACGGTCAAACGCGGCCAGCTCGAATCCGGCGGCGCTCACTGGAGCACCGAGGACGAGGAGGCGTTCAAGCAGCCGATCCGCGAGCAGTACGAGCGCCAGGGGCATCCGTACTACGCCTCGGCGCGCCTCTGGGACGACGGCGTGATCGATCCGCTCGACACCCGCCGGATCCTCACGCTGTGCCTCGCGGCGGCGCGCAACGCCCCGGAGGAACAGACCCGTTTCGGCCTGTTCAGAATGTGAGTGCGCCCATGTTTCAGCGACTTCTGGTGGCCAACCGCGGTGAGATCGCCTGCCGCATCCTGCGCACCGCGCGGCGCATGGGGCTCGGCACGGTGGCGGTGTATTCCGAGGCCGATGCGCTCGCCCGGCACGTGCGCCTCGCCGATCAGGCCGTGTGCATCGGGCCGGCGCCGGCGGCACAGAGTTACCTCGACATCGAGGCGATCATCGCCGCGGCGCGCGCGAGCGGCGCCGAGGCGGTGCATCCGGGCTACGGTTTTCTCTCCGAGAACGCGCGCTTCGCGGCGGCCTGCCGCGATGCGGGCCTCATCTTCGTCGGCCCGACGCCCGAGGCGATCGAGGCGATGGGCTCGAAGAGCCTCGCCAAGGCGCGCGTGCGCGCCGCCGGCATCCCGGTGCTGCCCGGGTACGAGGGGGCGCGCCAGGACCTGGAGTTTCTCGAGGCGCAGGCCCTCGAGGCCGGCCTGCCGCTGATCGTCAAACCGGCCGCCGGCGGCGGCGGCAAGGGCATGTACGTGGTGCGCGAGCGCGCCGAGCTGCGCGGGGCGCTCGAGGCGGCGCGCCGCCTCGCCGAGAGCAGCTTCAAGGACGGCACGCTGCTGATCGAGCGGTTCGTGCCCGAGCCGCGGCACATCGAGGTGCAGGTGTTCGCCGATCAGCACGGCGCGTGCATCCATCTGGGCGACCGGGACTGCTCGATCCAGCGGCGCCACCAGAAGCTGATCGAGGAGGCGCCGGCGCCGAACCTGCCCGATGCGCTGCGCGAGCAGCTCCGGGGCGCGGCGGTCGAGGTGGCACGCAGCATCGGGTACCGCGGCGCCGGCACGGTGGAGTTCATTTTCGACGGACAGGGGTTTTATTTCCTCGAGATGAACACCCGCCTGCAGGTCGAGCACACCGTCACCGAGGCGGTGACCGGTCTCGACCTGGTCGAGTGGCAGCTGCGGGTGGCGGCCGGCGAAGCGCTGCCGTTGACCCAGGCCGAGGTCTGCCTGCGCGGCCATGCGATCGAGGCGCGGGTGTGCGCGGAGGATCCGTGGCGCGGGTTCCTGCCGAGCGCCGGACACCTGACGCTCGTCGAGTGGCCCGAGGGCGTGCGGGTCGATGCGGGCTTCGAGAGCGGCGATACGGTGCCCTCGGTCTACGACTCGCTCATGGCCAAAGTGATCGCCCATGCGCCGACGCGCACCGAGGCGGCGAGCCGCCTCGCCGGGGCGCTCGAACGCTCGCACCTGGCCGGGGTGCGCACCAACGAGCGGTGGCTGAGCCGCATCCTGCGCTCGGCGGTGTTTCTCGAGGTCCGCCACAGCGTGGCGCTGCTCGGGACGCAGGGCGAGCAGTTCGCCGCGCCGGAGCCCGTGACCGACACGATGCTCGTGTTCGCCGCGCTCGCGGTGCTCGAACCGGGCGGGACCTCGAACCCCTGGTCGGCCGTTGACGGCTTCTCCCCGAACCTTCCGGGTGACCTCGATGTGACGTTGCGCGCCGAGGGTACGACGTACCGGGTGACGTTGCGGTTCGACCGTGGTGCGCCGAGCGTCGCCTGGGTCAGCTCGCCGCCTGCGCCGGGGCAGGCGGCCGGCGAGCCGCGCAGCGTCGCGCTCGCCGAGGTGCGCTGCTCGGGCGAGACGATCGAGGCGCGCAGCGGCTCGCGCCGCCAGCGGGCACGCTTTCTCCTCGAACCCGGCCGGGTTCACCTGTGGTTCGATGCCGCGCATCAGGTGTTCGAGATCGACGATGCGCGCACGCACGCCTTCACTGCGGCGCATGCCGCCGGCGGTTTGACCACGCCGCTGCCCGGGGTGGTCGTCGCGGTCAACGTCGAGGTCGGTCAGGTGGTGCGCCGCGGCGAGACCCTGATGGTCATCGAGGCGATGAAGATGGAACACGGCATCCACGCGCCATTCGACGGAGCGGTCACGCACATCCACTTTGCAATCGGCGAGCGCGTGCCCGAGGGCAGCGAACTGATCGCGCTCGCGGCAAACGATGAGGCGTCATCGCCTCGGGCCACGTAACGGTTACGCGCATGC
>JAKADE010000601.1 GCA_021820785.1 Pseudomonadota bacterium | reverse complement strand
GATGCGCTGGTTGGCGAGGCTCTGCTCGAAGAGCTGTGCAAAACTTTCTGTCATACCTTCACTCGCACGGTCCTTGGGGACGGCGTGCTTATTAACTGGCGCCCCTGACATCCTTAGAGCCCAGGCAGATGCGAAACACGGCATGCGCATCCGGGCGCATACCCACCGGAAACTCGTCTCGTCAGGACCGCCCTACGCCCACAGCGACCGGCGCCGGCCCAACTCGATCACGCGCTCGACCGCCGCCTCGATGGTGAGCTCGGTCGAATCGATCCGCTCGGCATCCGCGGCCGGGACGAGCGGGGCCACGGCCCGGCTCGAGTCCCGCGCGTCCCGCTCGGCGATCTCGCGCGAAAGGGCCGAGAGGCTAGCACCGGGGCCCTTTTCTTTCAACTGGTTATAGCGGCGACGGGCCCGCTCCTCGGCGCTCGCGGTGAGAAATATCTTCAGCGGCGCGTGCGGAAAGACCACCGTGCCCATGTCGCGGCCGTCGGCGATGAGCCCCGGCGCCTCGACGAAGGCGCGCTGGCGCTGCAGCAGCGCGGCGCGCACCGGCGGCCAGGCGGCCACCCGGGAGGCACCCTGCCCGAGCGTCTCGGTCCGGATCGCCGCGGTGACGTCGCGGCCCTCGAGCAGCACCCGCTCGCCCTCGGACTCGGTCCCGAAGCGCACCTGCATCGCGCCGGCAAGCCGGGCATGCCCGTCCACGTCGTCCGGCGACAGCTTATGTTCAATGCCCGCGAGCGCCACCAGTCGGTACAGTGCCCCGCTGTCGAGCAGGTGCCAGCCGACCCGGCGCGCCACGGCACGGCTCACCGTGCCCTTGCCCGACCCGCTCGGGCCGTCGACCGTGACCACCGGTATCCCTGCTTCGCTCACGCTCACGCGGCCTCGATGGCGAGCCCCGCCGCGCGCGCGAGCGCGACGAACCCCGGGAACGAGGTGGCCACGTTGGCCACGTCGTGGATCTCGACGGGCTCGCGCGCCGCGAGTGCGGCGATCGCGAACGCCATGGCGATCCGGTGATCGCCGTGGCTGTCGATCTGCCCGCCGCTGAAGCCGCTGCCGCCGCGCAGCCACAGGCCGTCATCGAGCAGATGGTTCTCGACCCCGAGGACACTCAGGCCCTCGGCCATCGCCGCCAGACGGTCGGTCTCCTTCACGCGCAGCTCCTCAGCACCGCGCACCGTCGTCTCGCCCTGCGCGAGCGCGGCGGCGACGAAGAAGATGGGGAACTCGTCGATGGCGAGCGGCACCAGTTCGCGCGGCACGTGGATGCCGCGCAGGGCACTCTTGTGCACCTCGATGTCCGCGGTCGGCTCGGCGGCCCCGTCCGGATGCGGGTGCAGGCGGATGTCCGCGCCCATCCTGCGCAGCATCTCGAGCAGCCCGGTGCGGGTCGGGTTGACCCCGACGTTGCGCAGCAGCAGCCCTTCCTCGGCGCCGATCAGGCCGGCCACGATGAAGAACGCCGCCGAGGAGAAGTCCGCCGGCACGTGCACCGCCGTGCCGGTGAGCCCCTGGCCGCCCTCGAGCGACACGCTCGCCCCGTCGCGCTCAACCTCAACCCCGAAGGCGCTGAGCATCCGCTCGGTGTGATCGCGGGTCGGCGCCGGTTCGGTCACCCGCGTGCGCCCGTGCGCCCCGAGGCCGGCGAGCAGCACGGCGGATTTGACCTGCGCGCTCGCCACCGGCATGCGGAAATCGATGCCGTTCAGCCCCGGCGTGCCGCGGATGTGCACCGGCGGGCGCCCTTCGCGCGTCTCGATGCGCGCCCCCATCTGGCGCAGCGGCGCCGCGACGCGCTCCATCGGCCGGCGCATCAGCGACTCGTCCCCGACCAGCACCGAGTCGAACGGCTGGGGCGCGAGCAGACCCATGAACAGACGCATCGCCGTGCCCGCATTGCCCATGTCGAGCGGCGCGCTCGAGGCGCTGAGCGCCGCGACCCCCGCCCCGTGCACCCGCACGTGCTCGGGCGCCGGCCGCTCGATGCGCACCCCGAGCGCCTGAAGCGCCCGCAGCGTCGAGAGGCAGTCCTCGCCGGCGAGAAATCCACTGATCTCGGTCTGCCCGGCGGCGAGTCCGCCGAGCATCAGCGCGCGGTGCGAGATCGACTTGTCCCCGGGCACCGTCAGCTCCCCGCCGATCCGTCCGCCCGGTGCGACGCGAAAGCGCGGCTTGATGTCAGCTGTTGTCATGATGTTCTCTCTACAACACGGCGCGCGGATACGAGCCGAGCAAACGGAACAGCGAGGCGCGCCGCTTCAGCGAGGCGAGCGCGCGCGCCACGTGCGGCTCCTCGGCGTGCCCGTCGATGTCGATGAAGAATACGTAGTCCCACTTGCGCCGGTGCGAGGGACGCGACTCGATGCGCGTCATGCTCACGCGGTGGCGCGCGAGCGGCTCGAGCAGCCGGTGCAGCGCCCCGGGTGCATCGGTGTGCCCGACCGACACCAGCAGCGTGCTGCGGTCCTGTCCGCTCGGCGCGAGCAGCTTCCTGCCGAGCACCAGGAAGCGCGTGCTGTTGTCGGAGCGGTCCTCGATCTGACCGGCGAGCACCTTCAGGCCGTACACCTCCGCGGCGGTCTGTCCGGCAATCGCCGCCGTGCCGCGCTCATCGCGCGCCCGCCGCGCCGCCTCGCCGTTGCTCGCCACGGGGATCTGCTCGATGTCCGGCAGATGCTCCTGCAGCCACAAGCGGCACTGCGCGAGCGACTGCGGATGCGAGCAGATGCGCACGATGCGCCCGAGCGCGTTCATGTTGCCCATCAGATGGTGATGGATGCGCAGCTCCACCTCCCCGCAGATCTTCAGCGGCGAGGAGAGGAACCGATCGAGCGTGTGGTTGACCGTCCCTTCGGTGGAGTTCTCGATCGGCACGACGCCGAAGTCGGCCGCCGCGGATTCGACCTCGTGA
>JAKADE010000600.1 GCA_021820785.1 Pseudomonadota bacterium | reverse complement strand
GCCTCGACCAGCCGCCCGGCTGTTTGCGCACCCCGACCGTCACTCAACAGCGCTTCGGGATCGACCGGCAGACCGTGATAGCCGCTGCGCAGCGCCGCCTGGATCTGCCGCTCGGTGGCAGGCGAGCAGCTGCCGCTGACGACGAGCAAGGTGTCGACGGTGCGGGCCGTGTGCCGCGGTGCCGGCGCTGCCCCTAGCAACCCCGCGGCCCGCCATGCGCCGAGGAGCGCATAGGGGAGCCCGGAGCTGCCGGCGCAGAACAGGCGCTGCGTGCCGGCTTGGTCCCAGATCAGCGTGCCGGTGCGCAGCAGATCCGTCTCGCTGACACCGTCGAACAGCACCGCCTCGTCACCAGCGGCGACGCAGCTGCGCAGCGCCTCTGCGGCTGCGTCCTGGGACAGCGCCGGCAGTTCCACACGACCGATCCGCATCGTGGTCTGCGCGCCGAGGTGACGGCACAGGTCCGCCTCATACATGGGCGTTACCGGGTGCGAGCGCATGGTCGGGTGCCGGTCGATGCGGTAGACCGTCCCTGCAGCCGCGGCGAACAGGTTTCCGAACGCGACGTAGCGGCCCAGGTGCGGTGCGGCCACCACGATCGGAATGAACGCGCCCGGCAGCGTTTCCCGACCGATCTCCAATGCGCGTCCGATCGAGCCGATCTCGGGCGCGCTGTCGAACGTCGAGCAGGTCTTGTACTGCGTGATCGGTGCCCCGAACGCGCCGAGCCGTGCCAGGAGCGCCGGCAGATGCGCGCTCATCCACTGCGGCGAGCGGCTGCGGCTGTCCCCGGCGATTCCGAACGCCCGACAGTGCTCGAACTGCCGCGCGAGCGCCTCGCTCGGCGTTCCGATGAACAGCACGCTCTCGAGTCCGCCCGACGCCAGCACCTCGAGCACGTCAGTCGAGCCCGTGAAGTCATCTCCATAGTACGCGTACAGGGGCTGGGTCATGCGGCGCTCCTCAGCGGCCGAAGTGCTCGAGGGCCTCGGCGAGCTCACGGTGCTCACGCGCATATTCGCGAAGCGCAATGCCGGCCACGGCCGCCTCCCACGCCTGGCGCAGGCTGCGCACGCCGGCGGCTGCCCCGCCGGGATGTCCGATGATGCCGCCACCGCAGGCATGAATGAGATCCACCGAGCCGAGCGCCTGCCACGTGCCGGGCACCTGCAGCGCGGTCTGGCCCGAGGAGAACACCGGCATGATCTGGCAGCCGGCGGCGGGAGGGGCAAACATCGGTGTGAGGCACTCGCGTGCCGAGGCGATGACCGACGCGTTGCTCTCGCAGAACTTGTTGTCGAGTCCGTTGACGTGAACGTGATCGATGCCGGCGAGTCGCCAGAGCTTCTGCCACGCCGGGAAACTCACGCCAATGGCCGGCGAGCGGCCGAGCAGACCCCAGCCATTGCGGTGTCCATGGATCGGCACCTGGCAGTGGGTGCGCAGGGCGGTGAGCCCGGCGAGGCCCACACTGTGCAAGCTCACCATCACGCAGTTACCGCCCTCGGCGATGACGCGCTCGTGCCGGCGCAGCATCTGGTCGATCTCGCCGGTGATGTTCACGGCATAGAGCACGCGCTGCCCGGTGCGCTGCGCGTGCTCGCGCAGCACGCGCATCACGGCACTGAATCGCGCTTCGAACGGACAGTGCGGACCGTCGGCCTGCAGCTCGTCGTCTTTGATGAAGTCGATGCCGGCTGCCGCCAGTTCCGCAACCCGCGCCGCCGTCTCTTGCGGCGAGAGACCCACGCTCGGCTTGATGATGGTTCCGATGAGCGGTCGGTCGTGCACCCCGGCCAGCTCCCGCGTGCCGGGGATGCCGAACTGCGGGCCCGGATATGCGCCGAGAAAATCCTCAGGCAGCGTCAGATCGAGCAGACGCATCCCGGAGAACGCGTTGAGCTCCCAGAGATTGCCGGCGACGGTGGCGAGCAGGTTCGGCAGCGAGGTGCCGAAGTTGTGCAGCGGCCAGGAGAGCGTCACTTCCGCGGTGCGCCAGCGGCCGCTGCCACCGCTCGGTTGCCAGGCGCCGGGCAGCGACGGTGCGTCGGTTTCCTCCAACGGCGTCAGGGATTCGACCCGGGCGGCGAAGCGCTCGCGCAGCGCATCCGTCTCGCCGGCGACGCGCACGAACGTGCCGGTCGACTGCTCACCGGCCATGGTCGCGGCCGCCACCTCGAGCGGTCGGGCCGTCTCGATCCAGTAGCGCGCGCTGACGCGCGCGTGCTCAGGCCCGTTGGAAGTAGACATCGTAGGTCTCGTTCTGGATCTGGTAGAACGGCACGAACAGGATCTCCTGCCCCGCATGGCGCTGGCGGTAGGCCGCGTTCAGACCCGTGACTGGCTCGACACCCGGCAGGTGCAGCCGCGGCGCGGGCGTGCCGGGGCCGGCGAAGTTCAGTGCGCTGTAGGTGATCGGTCCACGCAGCAGGGCGACGGTGTCAGGGTGCGAGCGGTCGATCGGCTCGGTGCGCAGACGCTGCGCCAGGTGCAGCTCCACGCGGTCCCCATCGCGCCACGTGCGCCGCAGCGCAGCGAATGTGCCGGGCTGCGCCGCCACCGAGACCGTCCGCCCGTTGATGCGCACCTCGGCATCGTCCTTCAGCCAGCCGGGGATGCGGATCATGAGCGCGAATGTGACCGGTGCTGTCGTCCCGATCTTCAGGGTCATCGACTCTCCGCTCGGGTAATCGGTCTCTTGTGTGACCGTGACGGCGCGTCCTCCAGTGCGCCACCGCACGCGCGAAGGCGTGAACAGATTGACGTAGAGTGCGCCCGGGGCGTGGAAGTAGACATTGCGCACGTAATCCGCGACGCCCTGGACCAACGTGCCGGAGCAACACGGCCATTTCTGGGGGTAGAACACTTTCTTCGCCCCCGAGTTGTAGCTCGAATAGTAGGGCGAGTTGCCGTTGGAGTCC
>JAKADE010000599.1 GCA_021820785.1 Pseudomonadota bacterium | reverse complement strand
GTGCAGGTACGCCGGGCCGCCGAGTGCGCTCATCTGATGCAGCAGCCATCGCGCTCGCCAGCGCACGAACGGCGAGGGATCCGCCACGTGCCAGTGCACCGGGTCGGGCAGCACGGCGGCGAGCAGTGCCGCCTGCTCGCGCGTCAGATGCGCCGCCGGCTCGTGAAAGAAGCGCTCGGAGGCGGCTTCGACGCCGAAGATCCCGTGGCCGAACTGCGCGATGTTCAGGTACACCTCGAGCACGCGCTGCTTCGGCCAGAGCACATCAATGAGCACCGTCAGGTACGCCTCGACGCCCTTGCGCACCCAGCTGCGCCCGCCCCAGAGGAACAGGTTCTTCGCCACCTGCTGCGTGATGGTGCTCGCCCCGCGCAGCCGGCCCCCGCGCTCAGCGGTGCGGATCGCGTCATCGATTTCCTGGAAATCGAATCCGTGGTTGTACGGGAAGGTCTGATCCTCCGAGGCGACCGCAGCGAGCCCGGCCTCGGGGGAAATCTGCCGGTATGACACCCAGCGATAGTCCGTCCGGTAGTGCCGCTCGCCGGCGTGCAGCGCCCGCCACTTCGCCTCGAGCATGAAGGCACTGGTGAGCGGAGACACCCAGCGCAGCGCCAGCACCGGCAGCACGGTGAGCGCGATCCAGACGAGCAGCGCCTTCAGCAGCGCACGCCGCAGCCACGGTCCGAACCCCTGCTGACGCATGCCGGTGTGTCCCTTGAAGCCCCGTTCGGCGCGCCCGCCTGGGACGGCAGCGCCGAACGGGGGCGCGCTCAGGCGCCGATGCGCCGCGCCGACTTGATGACGACGTCTTCGAGCGGCGCGTCCTGATAGCCCTTGCGCCGCCCGGTCGGCACCTTGGCGATCGTATCGATCACCGCCATCCCGTCGGTCACGCGGCCGAACACGGCGTAGCCGAAATCCCGCGTGCTGTGATCGAGAAACGCGTTGTCGGCGAGGTTGACGAAGAACTGCGAGGTGGCGCTGTCGATGGCGCTGGTGCGGGCCATCGAGAGCGTGCCGCGCAGGTTCTTCAGACCGTTCTTCGCCTCGTTGCGGATCGGATCGCGCGTCTCGCGGTTGGCGAAATCCACATCGAGTCCGCCGCCCTGGATGACGAAGCCCGGCACGATGCGATGGAAGATCGTTCCGTCGAAGAACTCCGCATCGACGTAGGCGAGGAAGTTCGCCACGGTCTCGGGCGCCTCCTCGGCGTACAGCTCCACCGTGAAATCCCCGTGCGACGTCTCGAATCGAATCAGCGAATTGCCGGCCATTGGCCCTCCGTCATGCGCTCGCGCCCCGCCAGATCGCGGTGGGTGCGCACTGTAACAAAGCCCCGCGCCGCAAGCTCGTCCGCAACCGCCTGACCTTGCGTCGCACCGTGCTCGAGTACGAGCCAGCCGCCGGGGGCGAGGTGCGCCGGCGCCGCGCCGATGATCTGGCGCAGCGCCCCGAGTCCGTCCGGCCCGCTCACCAGCGCCAGCGCCGGCTCGAACCGAAGCGCACCGAGCGCCGGGTCCGAGGTGGCGATGTAGGGGGGGTTGCTCACCAGCAGGTCGAACGCGCCGGCGGGCAGCGCCGCACACCAGCTGCCCGCACGCAGCTCGATCCGCCCCGGTGCCAGCCGCTCAGCGTTGCGCCGGGCGAGCGCGAGCGCCTCGGGCGAGTGATCGGTCGCCACCACCGTCCACTCCGGCCGCTCGGTCGCGAGCGCGATGGCGATCGCCCCGGAGCCGGTGCCGAGATCCGCGACCCGGCCGTGCGCGGCGGGTCGCAGCGCCAGGGCGCGCTCGATCAGCAGTTCGGTCTCGGGTCGAGGCACGAGGACCGCCGGGCTCACCGTGAGCTCGAAGGTCCAGAACCCTTTGCGCCCGAGCAGGTAAGCCACCGGCTCCCCGGCCGCACGCCGCTCGATCAGGGCCTCGAACCGCCGCACCGCATCGTCATCCGGTTGCGCTTCGGGGTGCGCAGCGAGGTAGGCGCGCGGCCGGCCGAGCACCTCGGCGAGCAGCAGCTCGGCGTCGAGTGCCGGGGTGGCGTTCGCATCGGCACGCAGCGCCGCGCCGAGCCGCCCACGGGCGGCGGCGAGCAGCGCGGCAATGCTCGGCTCCATGGCGGTACTCGTCATGGCACAGTTATGATTGGCGGATGGCCATTACACTTTATCCTCCCACACGCCCGCGTACGCTCGCGGAACTGCTCGACTCGAGCCTGAAGATCTTCCGCGCGACGCTGCCGAAGTGCATGCCGTACGCCTCGATGGCCATCTTACTGCTGCAGCTGCCGACGCTGTACGAACTGTCGCGCGGGCGGATGCCCCCGCTCATTCCCTCGGCCGCGCAGATGAACGATCCGGTGTGGATCACTCTCTACACCGTCGGGTATCTGCTCTTTTGCATCCTCTGGATGGCCACGCTGCTGCGCCAGGCGACCGTGGCCGCCGGGCGCGCCGCCGGACCTGCCGATCTGCTCGATGCCTTCAAGCAGACGCCGGCCATCGTGGCGATCATCCTGCTCGGCAATCTGCTGATTCTCGCGCTGCTCAGCTGGCCGCTGTCGCTGATCGAGCCGTATCGCTCGGCGCTGTTCGGCGTGATGCTGCTCGCCGCGATCTATGCGCTGGTCGCATTCTCCCTCGCACTGCCGGCGCGCATGCTCACCCACAAGAGCGTGCTGCAGAGTCTCGCCTACAGTCTGCGCCTGGTGCGCGGCAACTGGTGGCGGACGCTCGCGCTCTACGCCATCGCCGCCTCGATCATCATCACCGTGTTGTTCTTCGCCGAAGTCATGGCCGCGCTGATCCTGCCGGATGCGACCCACCAGCCGGCCGCCCGCGCCCTGATCGCGGCGGTGATGCTGGCGCTGCTGGCGATGGGCGGGATCTTCTTCACCGCGATCCTGCTGAACACCTTCAGCGACCT
>JAKADE010000598.1 GCA_021820785.1 Pseudomonadota bacterium | reverse complement strand
GCAGGACGTAGGGGACCTCTGAAGTGGTCCCTACGCGACGGACCTCTTAGATGGGTCTTGATCGACGTGTTGCATTCTGCGCGCATACTCGTTGGGAGACAAGTATCCGAGTGATGAGTGCAGGCGGACGGGATTGTAAAATCCGTGGATGTACTCTGCGATCGCTCTGTGTGCGTCCTGTTTGGTCGCATATGGCTTTGTCGCTTCTTCAGTCTTCAGTGTTGCGAAGAAGCTCTCCGAGACCGCGTTGTCCCAGCAATTTCCCTTGCGGCTCATGCTCGCCACCATGCCGAGTGCGCCGAGCGCTTCGCGGAACTCATCGCTGGCGTACTGGCTGCCACGGTCGGAGTGAAACAGCGTGCCGGGTGGCGGGGCGTCGAGGTTGCAGGCATTGCGCAGTGCATTGAGCACCAGTTCATCGGGCATGCGATCCGAGAGGCTGTAGCCGAGTACCTGGCGGGTCTGCAAGGCGATGATCACCGCCAGGTACAGCCAGCCTTCGCGCGTGGCAATGTAGGTGATATCGCTTGCCCAGGCGTGCACAGCTGTATCGACGCCAAATCGCCTCTGCAGGACGTTCGGGGCGATGGCGCGGTGATGAGCGCTGTCGGTCGTTCGCGGCACGAAACGCCCTTTACGCACGCCTCGCAGGCCTTCCTCGCGCATCACTCGCCGGACGCGCTTGGGGTTCACGCACCAGCCCCGAGCGCGCAGCGCGTGGGTGAGGCGCCGGCGACCATAGCGTCGCCGGCTGTTGTGGTGGATCTCTACGATCGCGTTGCGCAACGGCGCGTCCACATCGCCGTGTGGCTCACGCGCCCGGGCCTGCCAGGCGAAGAATCCAGAACACGACACCTCGAGCATCCGGCACATGAACCCGATCGGGTAGTGAGTCCGCTGCGAGGCGATGTAGGCGTACTTCACTTGGACTCCTTCGCGAAGTACGCAGCGGCTTTCCCAAGAAACTCACGCCGCGCCCATATTGCACTCCTGTAATACGTAGCCGAGATCCTGAGCGCGGCGGCGCAAGTTATCGAGAATCCTCTGGCGGTATCTTTCCTCGTAATACGTGGCCCCGGGATCGGCGTAGTCCATGCCGTGACGCAGGGCGTTGTAGAACAGCACTGCGAGCTTGCGTGCGGTCGCCGTCACCGCCTTGGCCTTCCCGATCCGCCCCGATAACCTGCGGTAAAACGCACCCAAAGCGGTCTGGGTGCGGCCCACGGTTGTCGCGGCAAGCCGCAACGCGGCCGCCGCTCGGCTCGATGAGCGACGAGTGCGCGAGGAGAGCACCTTGCCGCCGGATATTTTGTTGCCGGGCGAGAGGCACAGACACGAGGTGAAGTGCTTGGCAGAAGGCCAGCGGCTCATGTCCGTGCCGCACTCGGCAACGAGCTTCAGGGCGACATACGGACCAATGCCATCAATCCGTGTCACGTCCAGCCCGAGTACGGCGTGCAAGGCCGGCTGCACGTCGAATGAGAATCCGTTATGCCGCTTACTCTTACTCTTGCCGCGGGCGGGTCGTTGCACAGATGGCTCAGTCGTGGTGTGCAGGGTGCGCAGGCTTGACTCGATCCTCGCGTCACAGTCGGCGACCCGCAGCTGGCAGAAATCGTACAGCTGGAGCGCTTGCGTCAACTCAAAGACATGCTCATCCTGGTAGTTGCCCTCGAGTGCCTCGCGCAGAACATCGGTCGGCTGGCGGCAGCGCGGATCGCGGTACTTGGCCAATTCCTCTGGATTGCGCTGCCCGGCCACAATGGCTCGTATGATCTTCATGCCCGTCTCACCCGTAATGTCCGTCACGACGTGGTGCAACTGCAGGTTCATCTCCATCAGAGCTTTTTGCATGTGCTGGATCTGCGCTGCACAAAACTCAAGCAGTCGCTCCCGCTGACGGACGTACGAGCGTAGCGCGACGATCTGCTGCCGGGGCCGGAAACTTGCGCGCAGCAGCCCGTATTCATGCAACTGCTGCAGCCACTGTGCATCGTTAAAATCCGTCTTGCGGCCCGGAACTTGCTTGGCATCGCGGGCATTGACGAGAATCACCTCGAAGCCGCGCTCCTCGAGAATCTCAAAGACCGGAATCCAGTACACGCTGGTCGATTCCATCGCCACCGAAGTGATCCCGACTTGTTGCAACCAATCCGCCAGCCGGTGCAGATCGCCGGTGAAGCTGCGAAATGACCGAACCGGCTCAGGGTCGCAACTGCCCGGAACTGCCACTACGTGAAATTTGGAGCCGACATCAATTCCGGCGGCATGCGGGTGAATCACCACCAAATCCCGCCTCTTCTGTCTCTTTCGCTTTGACGCGTTCATAGACCCTCCACAGCATCGTCATACTAGGCGTCGAGGGCGAGGATCGCGATTCACATCATTTTCCCAAACGGGATCACCGAAGGTGTCACCAATGTAGGGTTCGCAAAGATCCCTGGACCATGTTTTTTTACGGGGTAAACCACCAAAAAGCATCCGGCCGCTGCCCCCAACAGGGCGAATATACCGCCCCCGGGCGAGTTTCAGAACGCAAGGGAGGCCGTCCGCGGCTTGGCGGAGTTTTTTATAAAATCGCGCTCCATGCGCAGTTGCGCGTTCTCGGCGCGCAGTCTCGAGAGTTCCGCCTCCAGATCATTCACCGGTCGGCGCTTGCCGCTCTTTTGTGCCTCTCCGTCACGGGCAAGACGGATCCAATTGGCGAGCGTCTTGACCGAAATGCCGAGCTTACGCGCCGCACGCGTCGCCCCGAGAGTCTCCGCCAATGACACCGCCTGCGCCTTGTAATCGGCGGTATATTGACCACGAACCTGACGTTCCATAGGGACCTCCAACTGGTGGGTTTAATCCACCCATTAGGGGTCCGTCAACGGGGGACCATTTCACTTGCGCTCGCGCGCCAAGTCGAGCAGGCGACGC
>JAKADE010000597.1 GCA_021820785.1 Pseudomonadota bacterium | reverse complement strand
TTCCAACATCACGCTGCCGAACGCGCACGGCGAGAAGGCGCAAAGCGCCTTCCAGGCAGCCGCGGCCGGATACCTGCAGCCGAACTCGCACATCCTGCTCAATCTCGGCGGGGAGGTGTATCAGGGGCGCTTCACGCCCACCGGCAGCATGCTCAGCCTCGGGTTCGACTGGGCGCAGCTCGACATCGGCTATCGCGATCACTGGTGGTCGCCGCTCACCGACAGCTCGATGCTGATCAGCACCGAGGCACCCACCATGCCCTCGATCACGCTGTCGAACTATCAGCCCCTGACGCGGCTCGGTCTGCAGTACGAGATCTTCGTGGCGCAGATGTCGCAGTCGAGCCGCATCCAGCTGCCAAACTTCACCTTCACCCGCGGCCACCCGAAGATGGGCGGACTCAGACTGAGCATCGAGCCGGTGAGCGGCTGGGGACTGTCGTTCCAGCGCGTGCTGGTCTGGGGCGGCGGCGCGGCCGGCGGGGAGTCCTTCAGCGACGTCATGCAGGCGTTCTTCAACCCCAGCAAGGCGCAGAGCACCGGGTTCAATGCCGGCACGCATGTGGTGGGCAAGCAGGAGGCCTCCCTCAGCAGCGAGTTCATCTTCCCCGGCCGCGTGCCGTTCGCCGTCTACGTCGAGTACGCCGGCAACGACACCGCCGACGGCAAGAACTACCTGCTCGGCAAGCCCGACCTCTCCGCCGGCATCCAGTTCCCGCACATCGGCCCGTTCGACCTGACCTACGAGATCGACTCGTTCTCGCCGACCTGGTACGTGCACACGGCGAGCCCGCTGCAGACCGGCTACCTCGACGGGATCACCAACTACGGGGCGAGCATCGGCAACTGGTTCGGCGATCAGCGCGTGCTCGCCACGCCGACCACGATCGCCGATCAGGTTGGCGGCCAGAGCAACATGCTGCGCATCGGCTGGACGCCGCCGTTCGGCGGCTACCTGCAGCTGCGGCTGCGCTCGCTGTCGAACTACGGCGCAACCACGTTCGCCACCTACCCCTACCGCAACGAGTACATGGGCTCGTTGCGCTATACACGGCCGTGGCACGGTTATGCCGTCGGCGCGGCGCTGCAGATGGGCAGCGACGTGTTCGGCGCGCACTTCGTGCGTCTGGAGGGGACGCTGACCGACGGTTCGGCCCTGTTCAACGGGGACTCCACCGGCGCCGGGGCGTTCGAGGGCGAGCGGCCCAAGGGCGACTGGCTGTTCGTGCAGACCGGCGTGAACTACTACCGCATGCTCGTCAATCCGATGAGCACGGTGCGCTTCTACACTCGTTGGGCCGGCAGTCCGGACCTCACGATCGGCGCGCTGCGGCGCATCTCCAAACATCAGGACATCGGCGTGGCGCTCGATGCGGACGCGATCAGTGGCCGGCTGATGCTCGGCCTGCGCATGATCGACTACCGGTACCGCTTCAACTGGCCGATCGCCTTCCACGCGTTCATGGGCGCGGCACGCTACTCGCTCGCCACTCCGGCCTACGGGCTGTATCTCGGCGCGGGCTTCGAGTGGCGCAAGTTCCTGCCGAACTGGGACCTGGGCGTGGATTTCCGCAACGTGATCGACGCGAACCGGCAGCGTGATCTGCCCAGCGATCCGCAGGGCGGTGTCGGACCCTACTCCTTCGTCAGCACCTACAGTTACACGCTGTACGTGTCGCGCCGGTTCTGACCGACGGGGCGCGGGTCACTCCGGCGCCGCGAGGCGCTGCTCGCCCGAGGCATCCTCGCCGAGCAGCGCCTCGAAATCCCGGGCGATCTGCGCGAAGGAGAAATTGGCGCACACCCAGGCGCGCCCGGCGGCGCCCATGCGCTCGCGGCGCTCGCGGTCGGCGAGCAGTTCGCGGATGGCCGCCGCGAGCGCGCCGCTGTCCCCGCCGGGCGTGATGAGCCCGGTCACGCCCGGGACCAGCGTCTCGCGCAGCCCGCCGGCGTCGCTCACGACGACCGGCACGGCAGCCGACTGCGCCTCGACCGACACCCGCCCGAAGGTCTCGGCGCCCACCGAGGGCACGACGATCAGGTCGCAGGCCGGGTAGAACTGCGCCATGTCGAGCTGCCAGTCGAGGAAGCGGTGGCGTGCCGCGTGGGCCGAGCCGGCCACGCGCGCGCGCAGCTCATCGACGTCCCGTCCATCGCCGACCCACAGCACGCGCGCGTGCTCGAACTCCGAGAGCACCGGCTCGAGCGCCTCGAACATCGCGAAGATGCCCTTCTCCCGCACCATGCGCCCGGCGTAGCCGATGAGCACGTCCGATGCCCCGATCCCGTGGCGCGCGCGGGTCTGGGCACGCCACTCGGCGCTCGGATGGAACAAGTCGGTATCGATCGGGTTGTACAGCACCGCGGCGCGCGCCACGTTCATGCCCTGACGGTGATACTCCTCGCGGTGGAAGCGGGAGACCAGGATGAAGCGGTCGGCGCGGTAGGCCAGCATGCGGCGCGTCCGTCCGCTCTTGGGCACCACCGGCCAGTGCCGGAAAAAGGCCACCCGGGCACGGGCCAGTCGGCGCAGCCCCATGAACACCGAATGGAAGCGCCCATCGCCCGTGACGAGCCAGTCGGGCCGTTCGCGCCGCGCCAGGGCGATGGTGCGCAGCACCAGGCGCAGACTGCTCGCCACGCCCGGTGCCACCGCGACACAGGGCACTCCCGACTGGTGCAGGATCGCCTCGACCGAGCTGCCGCCGCGCACGACGCAGCGCACCGTGTGCCCGCGGCGCGCCAGCGCAATCGCGAGCGCCGCGCCGTGCTGCTCGGTGCCGTAGCCGCGAGTCGTTGAATCCGCAAACAGAAATTTCATCGTCACCGCCCCCTCGGCCGTGACGGCCCCGGATCGCGCCGCGCGGGATCGTCCGGACGCGCCGCGCGCCCCGTCACGGTCCTCAGGATTCCGCCATCACC
>JAKADE010000596.1 GCA_021820785.1 Pseudomonadota bacterium | reverse complement strand
CTCGAGCAGTTCGTCTCGAACGGCAGCCTCGTGCAGCTCGCCCAGCAGCAGAACGCGCTGCAGGCCGAGGTGCAGAGTCTGCGCGGCCGGGTCGACAGCCTGCAGGAGCACGACCGGCGCTTCAGCCAGCAGCAGCGCGCGCTGTATGCGGACCTGAACAAGCGGATGGGCGCGCTCGAGCGCGCCACCGCGGCCGAGTCGGCGGCGATCCAAGCGGCGTCGCAAGGCTCCGCTGGCTCAGGCAGCGGCGCCGGCACGGGCGGTGCGGGCGGCGCCGGATCATCGAGTACGGCATCGGCCGGCGGCGGCTCCGGCTCGCTCGCCGGCATGATGTCCGGGGTCAGCCCGACGCAGCAGTCGGTCTACCAGCAGGCCTTCGATGCGCTGAAGTCCGGCAGTTATTCGGTGGCGATCAGCGGGTTCAAGGGGTTCCTGAAGACCTACCCCACGAGCCCGCTGGCACCGAATGCCGAGTACTGGCTCGGTGAGGCGCACTACGTGAACCAGGACTTCGATCAGGCCGAGAAGTGCTTCCGCACCGTGCTGAAGCGCTGGCCGGATTCGGGCAAGGCGGCCGCGGCGATGTTCGATCTGGGCAATACCCTGATCGCTCAGGGCCGCACGCGCGAGGGACACGCCGAGCTCGAGAAGCTCGTGAAGCAATTCCCGGGCACGGGTCTTGCCACGCGGGCCGAGCACGTGCTGCACCCGCACCGACAGTGAGCACGTCAGGGGCCGCGTCGCCGTCGGCGACGCGGCTGAAGCTCACCGAAATCTTCCACTCCCTGCAGGGCGAGGCGGACACGGCCGGCATTCCGACCACGTTCGTGCGCCTCACGGGGTGCCCGCTGCGCTGTCAGTACTGCGACACCGCGTATGCCTTTCACGGGGGGCAGTGGTGGGACATCGATCAGGTCCTCGCCCGGGTGAACGAACTCGGGCCGCGGTACGTGTGCGTCACGGGCGGGGAGCCCCTCGCGCAGAAGGGTTGCCTGGAGCTGATGCGGCGTCTGTGCGATGCGGGCTCACGGGTGTCCATTGAGACCAGCGGTGCGCTCAGTCTCGCGGGCATCGATCCGCGCGTGGTGCGGGTGGTGGACGTCAAGACGCCCGGGTCGGGCGAGGAGGCCCGCAACCGTTACGAGGAGCTCGCCGGCCTCAGCGCGCAGGATCAGGTGAAATTCGTGATCTGCGACCGGGCGGATTACGAGTGGAGCGTCGCACGGGTGCGCGATCTGGGGCTCGCCGAGCGGTGCACCGTGTGGTTCTCTGCGAGCCACGAGCAACTGCCGGCGCGCGAGCTCGCCGAGTGGATCCTCGCCGACCGTCTGGCGGTGCGTCTGCAGGTGCAGCTGCACAAGGTGCTCTGGGGCAATACGCCGGGGAAATGATGATCATGATCGTGCGAAGGGCCTGTTCAGGGGCCCGTTCGTGACTGCGGCTCGGGCGGTGGTGCTGCTCTCCGGCGGCCTGGATTCGGCGACCGCGCTCGCGATCGCACGGGCGCGCGGACTGGAGTGCTACGCGCTGTCGATCGCCTACGGCCAGCGCCACGAGGCGGAACTCGCCGCCGCCTCACGCGTGGCCGAGGCGCTCGGGGCGCGCGAACATCGGGTGATGCAGGTCGACCTCGCCGGCATCGGCGGCTCGGCCCTGACCGACCGATCCATCGCGGTGCCCGAGGCGCCGAGCGAGGGGATCCCGGTCACCTACGTTCCGGCCCGCAACACCCTCATGCTGTCGCTGGCACTCGCCTGGGCCGAGGTGCTCGGTGCCGAGCACATCTTCATCGGGGTCAATTCGCTCGATTATTCCGGGTATCCGGATTGCCGGCCGGAATACGTCGAGGCGTTCGCGCACCTGGCGCGCCTGGCCACCAAGGCCGGGGTCGAAGGGCGGCCCTGCCGGATCGAGGCCCCGCTCATCGCCTGGACCAAGGAGCGCATCATCCGCGAGGGGACCGCGCTCGGAGTCGATTACGGCATGACGGTCTCGTGCTACCAGGCGGATGCCGGCGGGCGGGCCTGTGGACGGTGCGACTCGTGCCGGCTGCGCCGGGCGGGATTCGAGGCCGCCGGCATCGCGGATCCCACGCGCTACCAGTGATCGGCGTATCCGGGTATCATCCGCACCCCTGCGGCGCCCCTTCCGGGATCCTCGCCGCGACCCCGTTGGGGCGTTAGCTCAGTCGGTAGAGCATCGGACTTTTAATCCGCTGGTCGACGGTTCGAATCCGTCACGCCCCACCATCTACCCTTACACCGCCAACGCTTTCAGGACGTGCGTAGGATCCCGACGGATTGCTGTCAGGAGAGCTTTGGCCGGTCCGGTCGGTTCGCGCCGGCCTTGCTCCCAGTTGCGCAACGTCCCCACATCCACATGGAGCAGAGCAGCGAACTTTGGCTGGCTCAGGCCGAGCTTGGAGCGCAGCTCCTTGATGGCGAGAGGTTCGACGTGGAATTCCCGGGAGGGCGCTCGCTCGCCCCGGGCGATCTCATTCATCTGCGTCATGCTCTCGACAAGCTCGGAAAACAGCTTCTTGTTCACGGGCTACCTCTTACCAATCAGCATTGAGCTTGCGGAGAACTTTCTTCTCCGCAGCCGTTAAATCGTCCTTCACGCCCTTGCGATAAATGAGCAGCAGGCGAATTTGTGTCTGCGCCACGACGTGGAAATAGATCACGCGCACGCCGCCACTTTTGCCACCGCCTTTGATCGACCAGCGCACCTTGCGCAACCCGCCGGTGCCTTGGATGACATCGCCCAATTGCGGATGCGCTGCCAGACATTGCTGGAATTCTGCACAGCTTTCTTCGGTCAGCAGTTCCTTGACTTGCCTGGTAAAGACCGCCGATTCGATGAAGACCATGGAATCAGATAGTACGTCATTGACGCAGGTGCGTCAATGACGTATGGGTCGCGT
>JAKADE010000028.1 GCA_021820785.1 Pseudomonadota bacterium | reverse complement strand
GCCACGCTCGACTCACAGCCGGTAGATGAACAACACCGCGACACTGTCGAGCGTATAACGGTAGGGCTGCTCGCCGAGGGCGAGCAGCAGCGGAATCGTCGTCGGGTCAACACCCTCGAGCGCCCAGTCGCTCGAGTCGAACTGGTCCCGGCGATACTGTGCGCGCAGGGTGAGCGCGGCCGACCAGCGGTAATCCAGATCGGCCTTGGCGGTATCGAGCGTGGACGCATCCTGCGGAAAGGCCTGCGGTCCCCCACCCGAATTCAGTCCGGTATCGCTGCGCGCGCGCGCATGAACGTAATCGGTCTTCATTCGCCAGCGCCGGCTCACGACCCACGTGCCGCCCGCGCCGGCACTCCAGAAATACTCTCCTTCGTGCGCCTGCCAGGGGATGATCGCCGGAAGCTGCAGCGCATACTGGGAGGCCTGCAGGTGCTCGTAGCTGCCGCTCAGGTACAGACTCAACGCCTTGAGCGGCGTCCAGGTCAGGGTCGTTGACAGTTCGCGCTGGCGCCCGTCGCTCAGACCGAATTGCGAGCGGCGATACGCCTCGGAAGCCGCCGAACCATCGATCGCCCACGCGAGGGTCGCCGCGATCGCCCACGTTGCACGCAGCTGCAGGAACTCGCTGTCGCGCGGTGCATAGTCGTAAGCGAGCAGCAGTGGATTCTCCCCGGCGGGAAGCGCGGCTGCGTTGAACGCAGAGGCATCGCGCCGCGCGCTGCCGCCTTTGAGACTCACGGTGACGGCCGTCACCGGCACGACGACCAGCTGGACCCAGCCTCGCTGTTCGCTCGAGGAGTTGAGCACCTGGCCCGGGGAGAAGTGAGTATGGACGTAGGTTCCCCCGATGCCCAAGCGCAACCAGCGCCACAACCGGTAATCGGCTCTGCCGGCGAGGCGCGTGCGATCCCGTCCGAACCGTGGCGTCGGATACGTGCCGCCGGGCAGCGCATCGGTCACGACATACGGAATCCGAAGCACGGCCGCGTGATCGTCGTGCCCGTCGTAGATGGCCCGTCCGCTCAGTTCGAGCCGGTCGGCCGGTTGCAGCGCCACCGTCAGCGCATCGTGCGTGAGATCAAGGCCGCCGGGGAGCGAGCCCGGCAGCGACAGCGGCAACGAAGCGAGTGCGCTGCCGGGGACAAATGAGCCGTCCTGCGCAAGTCGTCCGACGGAGGCCAGATACGTGAGCACGCCGGACCACACCGGCAGGATCACCTGGCCCGACACTGCCAGTTGCTGCAGGTCATTGTCCGGTGCGCCGGAGAGCAACCCGGCGGTCGCGCCGGTCACGATGGGCAGATACGGGTCCTGGAACGTCAGCGCGGCGATCCGGTCGTGATACCACGACCCATCGTAGACCAGGCGCACGCTCACGCGCCGAGCGCTCCAGAGTGCGCCGGCATGGACATTATCGGTACGATCATCGACCGGCACGGGCAGCTGCAGCGCCTCAGTGAGAAAACTCGCGCCGGTGGCTTCCATTCCGGTGCGCTGTGCGTGGCTGAACTTCGCGAACAGCGTCCAGTCGGAACCAAGAAACACCTGACCGCTCAGGGCCACCGTGCGACGATTCGCGCCGATATGCACCGGTGCGAGGCTGGCCCCCAGGGCGCTCATCCCGGGGGTCGAATTCGCGGCCACCCAATCGTCAGGCAGCGCCAGCCGGTCCGGGGCCACCAGCCGATAGGGAGTGAGCGTCTCATCATGCTGGCGGAGCGGCTGCCCCTGATAGGTCAGGCGCAACTGAAACATGCCCCCCTCGCCGGCCATGACCCGCAGCCGCCTCGAATCCAAACCCAGCCGCTCGAGCACGAAGCTGCCGTATGCGCCTCCCGCCGTTCGCCAGCGGCCGCTACCGCCCGCCTCCATGTACGCGCCGTTGCGGTCGATGCCACTGTAGCGTCCGGATGCCGCATTTGCGCCATCGGCATACAGGACCCCGCCCTGAACCTTCGCCGTCGTGCCACGGTAAAAGACACATCGTGAACAAGTCCAGGCAGAAGTATCAGGACGAGGCGGAGCCGCCCGTGCCACCTGCCCCGCCAGCACAGTAGCGACTGCGGCGGCAACCAAAGCAGCACACCGTGCACTCCGATCGAGCGGCAATGCACTTTTCCGTGATGGAATGCAGCCGTGCATGACGACTCCTATCGCATCAGCGCACGCCCCGACGGGCTGTTCGATCCGTGAATGCGCGAATGGCAGTTGACGCATCCGCCAACCAGCAAATAGGGGTTCGGCATTCCGTCCGGCAACCCCTGCGGCCCGTACGGCACCGAGGGATGCCCCGCTGCATCGTGGCACTGCTGGCAGAGAATCGGCGGCTGATCGCTCAACAGCGCGGGGATGACCGAACCATGCGGCACGTGGCACTCCGCGCAATTTTCAGTGACCGGCTGATGTTCCCAGAGAAACGGGCCGCGCATCTGGGCGTGGCATCGCGTGCAGGTCTCATTCACCGTGTTCTTCACCAGCATCGCCGGAGCGGTCGACCCGTGCGGGTCATGACACGAAGAGCAAGTCATGGTGCCTTCCGGCACCGGGTGATGATAGGGCTTGAAAAATTGCGTCCCCACCGCGAGATGGCATTTTCCACACACCGCTGCCTGGGTCGCCTGCACGCGCACCGGGTCATTCGCCCCATGGACGCGATGACAGGCGGCGCAGCTGACTTCATTGGCCGCATGCGCGCTGCTTGCCCAGTTGCGTCCGACTGCGACGCGGTGGCAGTTCAGACACATCGCGTTCTGCCGTGCCACTGGCGTCGGGGAATGGGGTCCGAACGCCACAATTCCGGCCGGCTTCATGCCCATCGCACGCGCGTGAGCGGCCCCGGGTCCGTGGCACGCCTCACATTGCAGCCCCCCGGGACCGAACGGACCCCGAGGATCCTCCGGACGCGCATGAGCCGAGCGAAAAATCGCCTGAACTTTCGCGTTCATCGCGTGACAGGCAAGACAGGTATCCGCGCCCTTGGCGCTGTAACCGAGCGCCGCAGGGCTTTCCAGCACCGCCGACGCAGCGGCTGGGCTGGCGCGTTGAAGGCCCGCCGCACCCGCCCACGATGCCGTCAGCACGAACACCACAGCCACCCGCGCCACCAGCCGACGCAGTCGCATCTCATCTGCCGCATGCGTCTGGTCGTTCATTGCGGGAAGTCCGCCAAATCGTGCACAACCTTGACGTCCGCCACGCCGCCCGGCCCATGACACAGCGCGCACGTCTCCGTGCTTCCCGATACCAGAGCACCGGCTGCGGTCTTGGTAGCCGCGAAATTGCCGCCATTCTGGATCATGTGCTGCTGCGCCAGCGCGCTCGTATGACAGCTCGAACACACCGCGGCGTTCGGTGAAATGACGACGTCGTCGGTGAGCGTGGTCCGATCGTTTGACACCACGGTGGTCCCTTCCACCACGGCGTCATTCACCGGGTAATACGAAGAGTTGACGTGACAGGCGTTGCAGTCCTGGAGAATTCCCGGATACGCGACCTTGAAAGTGGTCGGTGCAGCTCCGAAGCCGCAAATCGTCACCCCGCCCGGATAACGCAGCGCATTGCTCCCATCTAGGCTCGCCGACGCATGAATCTCGTGGATCAGCACCTTGAAATCGATCGGCTGCTCCGGATTCGCCCCCGCGACGCCTTCCGGAGCGCACGTCCCGCTCGCGGCCACATGCTGGCCGATATCCGTCGCATTCGCGTTGTGACACGCCGCACACAACTCAATGTTGTCGCTGCGATTCTCCCCGTGCACCGTCAGATTGTGATGGCACGCGTCGCACTTGGTGATCGACACGATCTGCGTCGGCGCAACCGCCGCCGAATCAGTGATCGGAAAATTCGCGCTAACGCCCGCGATGCCCAGCTGCACGTTACTGGTTCCGCTGCCGGAGAGATTCGCAAGCGCCACCACGGCCCGCCCTTCAACCGCAACCTGTCCCGATCCGACCGCCGTGCTCGGAATCGGCACGGGCGAATTCGCCGTGAACGTGCCATCCCCATTGGCCGTGACGCCGCTTTGAAAGCTGATCGAGACCGGCTGATTCGGCGTTCCCGTGCTCGCCGTCGCTCCGCCGCTGCCGACATTGTTGAACGCCGTCGTCGGCCATGCCAGGTCGACCGCCAGTCTCGACCCGGACAGCTGAAACGGACTGCCGGAACTCAGAATATCGTAGGGCGCGTCGTTCTGCGTCGGATCAAGGACCTCGAGAGTGATGCTCGGGGTCTGCCCCGGTGCCGTATTGGTCACACTCACGATCTTGTACTGGAATTTCTCTACCGCCGCATCGACGGGTGTGGTATGGGCCACCACAACCTGCAGCGCTCCATTGTCAATCGTGCTCGTCGGCCCGTGGCACGTGACGCAGTCTGCGTCGGTCGCTATCAGGTCGCCTGGTCCATGATTCTGCCCGGTAACGAAATTCACGTTGTCATGACACGCGCCGCATGCGGCCGCGCTGATTGCAGTCTGATAATTCCCCGATTGCGGTGCGTTCGGATCATTGGGCGTATGACATAAAGCGCAAAACCTGGTTCCCGACCCCGAGACGGCGGAATTATTGCCACTGAGATCGCTCTGCGGATACGCGACACTACTGAAGTCATCGACTGCGCCACCGTAGCCGTAGATGTAATAGTGTGTCCCGGCGAGCACCGACGGCAATGCATCTCCCATGTGAATCTTGTGGATCATTACCGTGAAATCCAGGGTATTTCCACTCGACGGATCCACCGAGCTCGGATTGTGGCAGATGACGCAGTACTGCACGTTTGTGCGTGCTCCGCCGTGAAATCCAAGCTGCTGATGGCAGGCGATGCAGGCTGTACCATCGACTGCGTCGTCCGCATCAAGTCCGCTGGTCGCGCCCGTCGATGGAATGAACGTGTAGACCGGGCTGTTGGCCGGCGCAAGCCCCCGTATCTCCAATCCCACGCGATGGATCAGCGTCGGGACGTAAGTCACCACCGGATCTGTCGCGATGTCCTTCTTGAAGGTGTATTGATACGTCCCGTTGCCGTTGTCGACCAGCGTTCCGCTCGAACCGCGCTCCGTCACAGCTTGCGGCTCGGGCACCGTACCGACCACGGGGGTGGTCGAGCTCACCGACGCCGCCGCCGGACGTACCATGGCGTAAAGATAAGACTGCCACTGCGGCTGCAGCAGGGGCGCCGGCGCCGGGACCCCCGGAAAGGCCGCGAGTTGCGTACCAGCAGGCACCAGCTTTGCAATCGCGAAGCTGACATCCGCGGGGGGCAATCCGCTGAGCGGGACGCCGTTCTCATCTGTCAGCGTGAAACTGACCTCGGGATGTCCGGAGCTCGGAATCTGCACCGAGGTGATCGTCGTCTTGATCTGAGTGGCGGTCGTGACTGAGACAGCGCTCACTGCGCCGCTCCCGGGAGCACCAGCCGGTCCGACGCTGCCGGTCGGACCGGCCGGACCAGGCGCGCCGGTCGTTCCACCGCAGGCCGTCAAGCTGAGCAGCGCCACGAACAGCGCTGCCTGAAAGATTTTGCAGCCCGCTGTCGCCATCACTCGTGAATTCCTGATCACTCGGCCTCCTCGCACGCCTCCAACCGCCGCGTGCCGCGCCCCGCTCCGAACCAGTCGGATGCTAGCGATGGCTTCGACAGGTCCGCTGTACGGAATTTCCGCAGCGGCGGGCACGATGGCGCACGCCAGGTTCAGTCGCCGTCAGTTGACCGGAATCACCAGATGGCCTCAATCCGCCCGTGGTGCGAACGACTGCTGAGCGGGATCGATGCGAAGGACGGTCGAGACGTTGCCGAATATCTGACGGCGAACGCTCTGAATCGCTTCCGCGAAGCCCATCCGGCACCGGCATCGAGCCTATTGCGCGCACTCTGGATCAATGATTGTCAGCGATGGTTTCGCTCAGGCATCACTTGGCCGAAGTGTGGGACTTTCCCGACCCTCGGGCCTAGCGGGAAACGGTGTGCCGCACCTGCCTCGGCGGCCTGGACGTCCCTACACTGGTCTGCAACGCGTTCACGAAGGATCACGAGAGAGGATGACGGTACGAGGTTTGTCGGGACCCCGCGGATTTTGTTGTAATCCGTCGAGAATTCGTGCGCTGGGAACCGGTTCCGCGTGGATATGCCGGCGCATCGCCGCTCTGAGTTCGTTCACAGCGGTGAAGAATTCGGCCATCATAAGCATCCAGTAGTACATCCCGCGCTCGGTTAATCGCAGCGTATCGCCCTCGGCACGGACTGCGCCCACCAGCCGCAATGCCGCAACTTCCAGGGCGAGCGCACGACGCCCCCGCGGCCCGTGCTTCCTCTCGAGCGCGGACCACGGCAGCGAGAGGCCGAACAGGCCGACGAGCAGGTCGTAATGCAGGCGCTGCCGGAACGTCAGCGCCCGGTACGCGGTGATCGCAGAACGTCCGGAAGCCAACCGCTCCCGATAGGCATTCAGCGAGAACGTCGTCGCATACAGCGTGCCGTCGAGATAACTGAAGGCACCGCAGCCTGCGCCGATGTAATCACCCGAATGAATGATGTATTCGTCCAGAGCCGACGAAGGACGGTTCGCGCTCTGCCGCGTGAAGCACCACGCAGAAGACGGCTGATACCCGGGCTGCAGCCCCTCGAGGATCGCTCGGTAGTACTCGCGGCGCCGGGCCGGTTCAACCGCCCCCATCTTCTTGCGCATGCGGCGGCGCGTCGTGTCCGCACTCATGAGCGGATAGCATGAGACCTGATCGATTCCGAGGTCACGCACCGTCGCGAGGTCATGCTGCAGCGATTCAATACTCTGGTGAGGAAAATTGAACATCAGGTCCACGTTCAGCGTACCGAAGCACCCTCGTGCACTCTCCAGGCGCCGCTCTATTTCAGCTGCCGTGCCGTATGGCTGCAGACGCCCCATTTCCTGCAGCAGCACATCATCGAAGCTCTGTACCCCGACCGAGAGCCTATCCACCCCGCAGCGCTGCAGCGCTGCGATCGTCTCGGGGGTCAAGTGGTTCGGATTGGTCTCGACAGACAGACGCCGGATGGGCCAGAGCGCTCGGACCAGCCGGAGTGTGGTCTCGAGTTCAGCCGGCGCCACGGTGGGTGTCCCGCCGCCCACGTAGACCTCGTTGAATTCGAAACCGCGCGCGTGGTAATACCGGATCTCCTCACGCAGTGCCTGAAAATACAGTTGCGCCTTGGGCAGCCGGTAAGCCACCCGGTGAAAGGAACAGAACGGACAGAGCGACTCGCAAAACGGCACATGCAGATACAGCGTACAGGGCTGCGTCGGCGGGCTCAGTGACTCCCTCGGCTCGCGAAATTCTCCTTGCATCGCTGCCGCGTAGGCACGCCGGAGCACCGCAAGAGCGGCGGACTCCAACCCGGTGACGAGTCCATTCGGATCAAGCATTGCCGCCCCTGGTCAGCTCGACTCGGGTTAACAGCAGCTCCGTGCCGCTCAGCAGCTCGACGCGCCACTCGCCGCAGTGCACGCAGAGCAGGCGGGTACTGGGAACCTCCGATTCCCGCGCACAGATGAGACAACGGACACGGATCGGCGCGCGCTCGATCACGAGATGCGCGTGCGCGACGTTCGTTCCGGCGCTCGCCAATGGAAAGGCACTCTCGAGCAGATCGGGCTCGACTCCCGACAGCGGCCCGACACGCACCGTCACCCCGACCACCCGCTCCGCTTCGTGTGCCCGCGCCACCGCCTCGACTTCCCGAAGCAATCCCTGGCAGACCGCAAGTTCGTGCATGGGTGCGAATCCTGTGAGCCTCAGAGCACTCTGACCTGCAGAAGGTCCGCACCGCCCGGCGCGCTCAGATGGACCGCACAGGCGATGCACGGGTCGAAACTGTGGATGGTACGCAGAATCTCGAGCGGCTGATCAAGAACGGCCAGCGACTGACCTTTGAGCGATGCTTCATACGGGCCCTCCCGGCCAGCAGAATCGCGCGGACCCGCGTTCCAGGTGCTCGGCACCACCGCCTGGTAGTTGCTGATGAGGCCGTCGTCAATCACGACCCAATGAGCGAGCGCACCGCGAGGTGCCTCGGTAAAACCGACGCCCTTGGCATGGGATGGCCAGAACCGCGGATCCCAACGTTGCGCATTGAAGGTGTGGACATCGCCTGTATTGATATTCTTCATGAGGGCCTGATACCAGCCGGACATGGCATCGGCGATGATTTTCGCCTCGAGCGTACGCGCCGCGGTACGGCCCAGAGTCGAATACATCGCGGCAAGCGGCACATTCAGCTGCGCGAGGGATTTGTCGGCAAGCTCACGGGTCGGCTCGTGCCCGCTCGCGTACAGCATCAGGACCCGCGCGAGGGGCCCCACTTCCATCGGATGACCTTTCCAGCGGGGCGATTTCAGCCACGAATAGCTCGCTGTCGGATCGAGGTGCGCGTACGGCGGCTTTGGTCCCGTGTAGTGCAGGTGGGTCTGTCCCTCGTAAGGATGAAGGCCCGAGCCCTTGCCGCTCGTGTAGTCGTACCAGGAGTGGGCCACGAACTCCTCGATTTCCTCTTCTGCATTCAGGTCGACTTCGTGAATCCGGGACAGATCGCGCCCGAGGATGGCGCCCCGCGGAATCATCATCTGCGTCGGATTCGGGATACCGCTCGCCGGGAAATCCCCGTAGCATAGGAAGTTCCCTACGCCTTCACCGTGTCCCGGCGTCAGCCAATCCTTGTAGAACGACGCGATCGCCAGCGTATCGGGCAGATACACCTGATCGACAAAGCTCTGCATGTGCCCGATGATGTCCGCCACCCGCGCCAGACCCACCGTATTGACGGCTGTCGTACCGGTTCCGCTCGTTTCGTGCACGCTGATGCCGACGGGACTGCCACCAACCACGAAATTCGGATGCGGGTTCTTACCGCCGAAGATCGCATGCAATTCAGCCGCTCTACGCTGCCATGCCAGCGCTTCCAGATAGTGCGCAACTGCGAGCAGATTCGCAGCCGGGGGCAGCTTGTACGCGGGATGGCCCCAGTATCCGTTGGCGAAAATCCCGAGCTGCCCGGACTCCACGAGCGTCTTCACCCGGCGCTGCACGTCCGCGAAATATCCGGGTGAAGACATCGGAAACGTCGAAATCGACTGTGCCAGGCTCGAGGTCTCCTTTGGATCCGCCGACAGCGCCGAGACGACGTCCACCCAGTCGAGTGCATGCAGATGATAGAAATGCATGACGTGATCGTGCACGAACTGCGCGCCAATCATCAGATTCCGGATCAGATTCGCGTTCGGTGGAATATCGTATTGCAGCGCATCCTCGACCGCGCGTACCGAAGCGATGCCGTGCACGAGCGTGCACACGCCGCAAATCCGTTGCGCGAAAGCCCATGCGTCGCGCGGGTCCCGGTCGCGCAGGATGATCTCGATCCCGCGCACCATGGTCCCGGAACTGATCGCATTCGAGATCACGTTTCCATCCATCTGCGCCTCGATGCGTAAATGACCCTCGATGCGCGTGATCGGATCGACCACTATCGTCTGCGTGCTCATCGAATGCCCCTCTTATGCGCTCTGGAGGTGATCGGCGAGCAGCTCCAGCAGGCTTTCCGGCGTCTGCTGCCAGTTGAAGTGCTGCTTCCCGTCATCGAATGTCCGCCGGCAATCCGAACAGCTCGTAAGAAATGTCCGTGCCCCGGTCTGGTCGATTTCATTGAACTTCTCTTCGACAACCCTGTAGCGAAGCGGCGCGGCGCGCTTGATGTCGAATACTCCGCCACCGCCACCGCAGCAGATGTTGTATCCGATGTGCCGCACGGTTTCTGTCGGCTCGATGCCCATAGCCCGCATCAATCGGCGCGGGGCATCGGTGATGCCGCCCTTTCGCACCAGCTGGCAGGGATCGTGAAACGCAGTCACACCGGTGTCGGCAGGCCGCAGCTGCAACCGTCCCGCCTCGAGCGCATCGGCGAGGTATTCCGAGATGTGCTGGACCTTGAATGGCAGCGGCCGCCCGAGCAGTTCCGCCGCCTCCCAGCGCAATGCCGAATACGCGTGGCCGCACTCCGGGACGATCAAAATCTTGGCACGGCACGCCACGGCCTCATCGATCAGTCGCATGCTGATACGCCGTTGCCAATCGCGGCCGCCGGCATAGTACCCGTAGTTCTCGGCGATCAACCCATCGGTGCGGAACGTGCAGTCCACCTTCATGTGCGCCATGACGCGCGCAAGTGCGGCGACCGCTGCCGGATAGTGCTCGATATCGGTTCTCGGGATCGTCAGCATCACTTCCGCGTGCGATTTATCCAGCGGTATGTCCACATTGAACCGCCGGCCGATTGCAAGCAATTGCTCGCGGTAAGGCTCGTCCGTAGGCTCAGGTTGACCGCTGTGCCGCTGATATGCCGCCTTTTCGTACAGTTCCTTCGGGGCAAGTCCTGCTTCGAACATTCCGCGGCGTGCCTGTTCGATCAATTCAGTGATATCGATTCCCATGGGGCACATCAGCGAACACCGACCGCAGAGATTGCAGCTGTCATAGAGCAGATGCTGCCAACGCTCGAGCTCTCCTGCGGTGACCTTAGGTTTCAGCCCAAACCAGCGGAACAGCGGCGCAAATGCGCCCGCCTCGCGCTTGAAGGCCTGCTTGAACGGCTCAACCTTGAGCACCGGGGTATACTGTGGATCCTCGGTCGCGATGTAGAAGTGACACGCATCGGCGCACATTCCGCAGTGCACACACGCCTCCAGGCGAAGCGCGCTCAGCGCACCGAACTCTCGGGCGAAACCGCGCATCGCGCCCGCAACCCGTTCCCGCTCTCCGATCCCGGCCTGTTCCGGCGCGAGGTTCGCGTGCAGCTCGCCAGATGAGTAAGTCACGATGGCGCCCCCTTTCGGGTCATGAGGTAACCGTCGACCGCGCGGGTTGGAAAGATGTAGAACGAATGCATGAGTTTTCCGAAGGGATACCAGATGAGCAGCAGATCAAAGCTGAGAATGTGCAGCCCGAGAATTCTCTGGTATGGCCCGCCAATGTGTGCCGTCGCCATCAGGCCCGTCACGAGCACGAGGGCCACGATGAACCAGCTGAAGTAGTCGTCGAAATTCGACAGGCGACGCAGCACTGGATGTCCGAGGCGGCGCGAGAGCACGGCAACGAACAGCGTGAGCGTGATGACGGCGAAGATCGTGATGACGCTGCTCGGCAGCGCCGGCCATCGTATTCCGGCAAAGCTCCCGAAGAAGATGATGTGCGGCGCGAAGAAGAGAATGACGATGAACAGACCAATATGGTAGGAGTATCCGAGGGCCTCCCCGGTCACCGTCCGCTTGATGAATTCCGGGTGCGGCCATGAGCGCGACCCCATCCCCTTGATTCCACCGAGGATTGCTGCAGCAACGCTGCGCCGCGGCTCGCTCATCATCCGTCTGTGCCGCAGCAGCATCACGTTCACGAGACGCCAGAAGACGCCGACGAAGAACACGACGAATGCGATCTTCAATCCTGGTCCACGAGCGAAATCGACGAGGTCCATGGCTTTACTCCTCGTTGCGTGACTCGGGCTCGGAACTCGGTGTGCGCTGATGGCGGCTGATTCTCCTGCGTGCCAACACGACGCTGCCGGCACCAATGGCGACACCAGTGAGCGCTGCGCCTGCGGCGAGTGTGCCCGCCTGCGCGGCGCTCACCTCGCCCGCCTTACCCCAGCGAGCGGTGGGGATCGGGCTGTAGAAGCTGCCTCTGTCCCAGAAATCCGGCTCAGCGCACCCGAGACAGGGATGCCCCGACTGGATCGGGAAACTTACCGCATTGTTCCATTTAACCGTCGCGCAGGCGTTGTAGGTGGTCGGCCCCTTGCAGCCGAGCTCGTACAGGCACCACCCGTTGCGTGCCCCCTCGTCATCGAAGGTCCTGGCGAATTCTCCGCGGTCATAGAATGGACGGCGATAACAGCGGTCATGAATGCTGTTGCCGTAGAAGACGGTCGGCCGCAGGTGTTCATCTAAATCCGGCGCCCGCCCGGTAGTCACGTACTGCAGAAGTGTCCCGGCGATTACCTCCGGGATGGGAGGGCAACCCGACACATTGATCACCGGCTTGTCCGGCACCAGTGCCGAGATCGCCCGCGCACCGGTCGGATTCGGATCGGCGTACGGGAGTCCGCCGAATGATGCGCAGGTACCAACCGCAACGATCGCTGCAGCACCCTTGGCACAGTCAGTGAGGATGTCGATGCCGGTGCGGCCTGCGGCGCAGTGGTACACACCACCTTCTGCAACCGGGACGGCGCCATCGACCACGAGGAGATACTTTCCGTAGTTCGCCTCCATGGCCTGCGCCCGCGCGTTTTCTGCCTGCGCTCCAGCAGCAGCCATGAGAGTATCGTCGTAATCCAGCGAGATTACGTTGAAGATCAGGTTCTCGATGGTCGGCGCGAACGATCGGGTGAACGACTCGAGACAACCGGTACACTCCTGGAAGGACAGATATATGACCGACGGACGTCGCGCGGCCCGCAATTGTGCCGCCATCGCGCGGGCAGCGACCGGCGGCAGCGCCAGGAGCGAGGCCATCGCGGCACAGTATTTGAGAAAACTGCGGCGGCTGACACCGTTGCGATCAAGAAGCTCGCCTATCGTCGGCTCGGTCTCAGGTCGTGCCATGCGGGCTCTCCCCAGATGTGGCGCACTGCGCCGCGGCTTCGACTCGAAGCTGTATCGCTGCGAGCGCAATATCCTCGTCGGCCGGCACCAGGATGTTCGGAACGCGTGCGACTTCGATCAGAACGGCGAGTAGCGCGCCGGCGGCATCGCGATGCTCCGTCCACCAGAGGCCGCTGACCGCCGTTTCGCGGATGCGGCTCTCGCCGTTGGCGTCGATCCGGATATCCACTTCGCCCCAGCCCAGGATGCGTTGCAGGCGATCCAGCTCGTCAGGACCCAGGGGCAGGCTGCGCAGATCGAGCGCGCCCTCCGAACCAGTGCGCCGCAGTGCCTCGAGCAACGTGGCGAGTTCCGAGAGAATCGCTCCAAGGCCGGCACCGCGGGTGCTTGCGACCAGTGGAGTGCCCGCCGGCTCGACATGGATCGGGATGCCGCCCAGAGTACTCATGGCTGCCAGCGCTCGAGCACACGTAGCGCCATTTCGGCAGCCTGCTGTATACCGGCACGGACTGGCGCGCTCGGCTCAAGTCCCCAGTTCAGATTGCAGGCCTGGATACAGATGAGTGCACGCCGGGTCGGCAATTTGTCCCGCAGCCGCGCCATGCCGAGCAGGTCGGCGAGCCCGATCTCGTGGATGGAACGCTTGCGCGCCCCATCAGCGAGGAATCCGTCCAGCGCTTCGCATTCGAGACAACGGACTTCACCCGGCTCGGCGCCGAACTCGCCGGCATCGAATATGACCAGACGTTGTGCGTCTTCCAGATATTCGAGGAGCGTGAAGCTGAGTGTACCGGCATCGATGACGCGGACGCCGGACGCCTCCGGCAGACGCTGCGCAAGAGTTGTTGCCGCATGAACCCCCGCGCCGTCGTCGCTGAGCAGAACGTTGCCGACTCCAAGAACGATCGAGCTTTCCACCCAACATCCCTCGATCCGTGCAGGCCTGGGATGCTGCCACCGACGTGTGGCGGTTCGTCTTCGTAGATATACGGACCATTACGGCGCGGAAGAGATGTCTCTACCCATGCGCGACGCCAAAAGAGGCGAAACTCACGATTTGCAACCGGCGCGAGCGCGCCCGCGCAGCGCTGCGGCTGGACGGACTGGATCTCTTACGCCCTGCCGCAGTTCCGTTTTGTGCCCGCGAGAGGTTTTTTTCGAGAGTGGGTCCAGATCGCATTTGCGCAGCCGGCGTAAAAAAAAGTATCCTCAGCGCCGGTGTATATCGACGATCGACGCGCGAAAGCGCCGGGGATCGAACGAAATCGCCGCGGCTGCGAGGCGTGGTGCTCGCCGGCGACGCCGGCAGCATCCGCACGGTCAGCGTGCTGATCAGGTCAATTCAGGGAATATCCAAAGGAAGCGCTCGTCATGCGCTTGACGCCCCCAGAACTCGCGCGCAGCGCACTCGAAGCGGCACCCGATGCCATGCTCATCGTCGATGCCGCTGGATTGGTACGGTTTGTCAACCGACAGGTGTTCGCACTCTTCGGTTATACCCGCGAGGAAATCGTGGGACGGCCCGTCGAGACGCTCCTGCCGGAGCGATTCAGAACCCGTCACCTGGAGCACCGCGCCAGTTACCGCGCGCACATGCGGGCCCGTCCCATGGGGCAGAATCTCGAGCTTTACGGATTGCGGCGTGATGCGTCCGAATTTCCCGTGGAGATCAGTCTCAGCCCAGTCGTCGACGGTGGCGAGACCCTGGTCGTCGCTGCGATCCGCGACGTCAGCGATCGGCAACGCATTCAGAAGGAATTGATTGCGGCGCGGGCGGTAGCTGAGGAGGCACGCGAACTTGCCGATCTGGCGCGTGAGAGTGCCGATCGCGCGAACCAGGGTAAGAGTCGTTTTTTGGCCACCGCGAGCCATGACCTGCGTCAACCGCTGCAAGCGCTCGCACTCCTCAACGGCACGTTGCGCCGGACCGTCCGCGATCCTCTGCTCACCGAAGCGCTGACGCAGCAGGAGAAGGCCATCGGCGCGATGTCGCGACTGCTCAATGCGCTGCTCGACATCAGCAAGCTCGAATCTGGCGCGATCAAACCCGAGATCACCGACTTCTCGCTGGCGCGGATCTGCGATGAAATTCGCCGCGAGTTCTCCAGCGTAGCGGCGGGTAAGGGCCTGGTACTGGAGGCGACTCCAGCCAACGTCTGG
>JAKADE010000595.1 GCA_021820785.1 Pseudomonadota bacterium | reverse complement strand
GGAAGTACGGCGGTGAGGCGTTGTTAAGATCATTCACACCCAGGGCGAGTACCGCCCTGTCACCGCTGCCGGCTCCACCGAAGTGCCAGCGATACGCGGCACGCAGGTCAAAGGAGCTGTAGTGCGGCACCTGAGTGAACGGTCCATTGCCGGCCGCACCCGCATCCGAGACCGCAGAGATGAAGGTATTGGCCAGAGTAATTGCCCAGTTGCGATACGCCCAGCCGAGCGTCGTGTAGAAGCGATATTTGGGCAGCGTACCGGCAAATACGCCGATATTGCTCGCGTTGCCCGCGTACTGCTGGTACGGGTCGCCCGGTCGACGCTCAAATTTGAAGGAATCAAAGGCCATGGCATTGGTGGACACGGTCCAGGTGCCGTATTGATTCCACGGCAGGATATACGTTGCACCCAGGGTCCAGGAGCGCTCGATGAGCGTGCTCTCGTTCCTGAAGCGGTCTATGACGTACAGGTTCGAGATCTTGGCCGGATCACCGACGCCGGGAGAGCCCGCCTTCGTGAGATAGGCCGCCAGGGAACCCGGCGCCCCGAACGGATCGCTGCCGCCGAGGTTGGTGAATTGCCCGGTGCTCACGCTGTCGAAGTACGGAGAGGCCGATCCGAGTGCATTGACCGAAGCGAGCACACCGGTGAAATCCGCGCCTCCCTGGAAGCCAAACACATCGACCGAGGAGAAGTCCGCGTTGACCGCCAGACCCCGTGCGAAGTGCGGTCTGAAGATGAAGCCGATCGAGCGTGAGACCGATGTGGCGGGCTTCAGGCTCGGATTGACGCCGTCCTCACCGTTGAAGTTTCCACCGAGATTGTATCCTGGGCCAAATACGATCCCGATCAACCGGTCCGTCACCGGCCGCGTGTCATACGGTCCGTATGCCTGATAGGGCTGCGGCGCGGAAAACGCCTTGGTATACGTCGCGTGCAACACGAATTGGTCGTCGAACGGCGCCCAGCGAATCCCGAATTTCGGTGAGTTGCCGCTGCCGGCGTCGCTGTAGTGTTCGAATCGATCCGCCAGGGTGAGCTCGACCTGGTTCAAGCCCGCAATAGCCATCCGACTGGAAGTCAACGGAATGCGCGTCTCCGCATATACCGCGCTCACGGTGTGGGCGTGACTGAACGGATCGGCATAGACGCCGCCCACCCAGTTCGCGCAGTTGCTGGTGGGCAGAGCGCAATTGACGCTGCCTTGTGTCGGGTCCGTGACCCGTCCGTTGGGGTCGGTATGTCCTGCGAGTTCCTCGCGGCGCCAGTTCACGCCGAGCGCGAGACTGAGCGGACCTGCCGGCAGCTTGAACAGGTTGCCGACCGTATGCGCATCGAGCGAATAGAGCTTGCTCTCGCCGTGCAGCACTTCGGTTCCGAGTACGTTGGCGAGCGCAGCGGCTGGATTGGCGAGGGCAAAGGGATTGAGTGCCGGCTGGAGCACCATCGGCCCGTTTTTCGTGTAATTTCCGTAGACCATGCTGTAAGCGCCACCGGCCTGGGCGTTACCCTGGGCATCATATCCGCCGGCGACGGCCGCACTCAGGTTGGGGCCGAAGATCAGGTTGGTGTCGCGCTCGGTCAGCTTGCTTTCGCTGTAATCTCCGCTGACCTGCCAGGTCCAAGATCGGTTCAGCTGCCCCTTCAAGCCGAGCGAGACACTATATTCGTCCGTGGTGTCGTATACGCCCTTGGGCCTGGCCATGTCGGCGAAGGTGACCCCAGTTGCTGCGGTAGTCAGCGGGTCGTAGGGCGAGCCTGCCGGCACGGTCAGCGAGGCGTTTGCGAACGGTTGATTCGAGGCCTGCCAGGCAGTTGAACGCACCTGATTCTGCGTGAGCAGGACGTCTCCGAAGAAGGTTGCATTCCCGCCGAACAGCGGTTTGGAGGTGACGTCGGCCACGAAGTTCTTGTGCTCTTCCTGCTGCAGGAGCATCGAGTACTGAGAGAAGTTGAATTGCTGGGACAGCTGCGACGCAGTGGTCGGATCATAGATGCCCGGCAATCCGGCAAAGCTGCTCGCCGCACCGACCACCCCCGGGGTGTTCAGGCCGGGCGCGAGCATGTAGTTGCCGCCGTCGACCACGCCAGGAAGGGCGGTGCCCGCGGTCACCGGGGAGGAAGTGAAGTTACGGGTACTTGCCCAGAGCGGCGAGGTTTTGGTGTAGTTCAACGTTGCAGTGATGTTGAACAACCCCACGTCCCCACCCAAGGTCACGAATGCGGAGCGATCGCGGTAGGCTCCGTCGGCGGTGCCGTAATGGGTTCCGAAGGTGACGCCGTGGTAGTTGTGCTTGAGGACGAAATTCACCACACCGCCGATCGCGTCCGCGCCATACAGCGAGGACGCACCGTCGGTCAGCACGTCGACCCGCTCCAGTGCAGCGGCGGGAATCTGGCTGACATCCACGAAGACCTTGCTGCTGCCAACGGCCGCGACCGCATCCACGGCCAGACGCTGGCCATTGACGAGAACCAAGGTCGGCAGGTTGCGCAGCTCGACCTGTGATCCGCCGGCCGTAAATTGGTTATGGTTCTGCGCGTTGCTGCTGCCGGCATTGCTGCGACCGGCAAAGGCCGGGATGGATTTCTGCAGTGTCGCTAGCATATCGCTAGTCGTACCGGTTGCCCTGAGCGCCGAGGCGTCGAGGATGGTGACAGGAACCGCCACGGCATCGGGATTGGTGGGGATCAAGCTGCCCGTCACCACCACTTGTTTCAGCGAAGCCTTGGGTGATGGAACCTCGGCGGCCGAGGTCAGTGCAGGTGCCGGTCCAGCGTCGGCAGCGCGTGCCGCTGTTGCACAAAAGAGACTGAGACTCGACAGCACTGCCGCTTCAATCAGCGAAACACGGTGCGATACGCCGTTCATGAGTTCCCCCCCTGTCGTCGATTTATAAAAATGGCTCTTCGTGAAATCGTG
>JAKADE010000594.1 GCA_021820785.1 Pseudomonadota bacterium | reverse complement strand
ACACGGGCCCAGACGGCAAATCCCAACCCGAGTGCAACCAACACCGCACCACTCCACTGGCGCCCCGGGCCCGGCGCGGCGCCGAGCTGCCCGCCGCCCCCGCTGTGCAGCCGCACGCCGACCAGCAGCGCGATGATCGCGAGCCGCGCGACCCAGGTTTTCCACGGCGCATGGGTGCTGGCGCGTTTGTTGAACTGCGCCCCGACCAGCCAGATCGCGACGAACGCGAGCCACAGACCGTCGATCACGCGCGCCACGGGGGTCATCGGGGCGGCTCAGTCGCGGAAGTTGTTGAATTGCAGCGGCACGGACACCTTCGCGCCGCGCAGCAGCGCGATCGCGGCCTGCAGATCGTCCCGCTGCTTGCCCGTGACGCGCACCTTCTCGCCCTGCAGGCTGCCCTGCACCTTCAGCTTCGAGTCCTTCAGCAGCCGCATGACCTGCCTGCCCGTCTCGGCGTCGATCCCCTGCTTCAGGTGCACCTCCTGGCGCGCCGAGGACAGGGTGGTCACCGGATCTTTCGCCTCGAGGCAGGCCAGGTCCACCCCTCGCTTGGCGAGGCGCAGCTTGAGAATCTCCAGCATCTGCTTGAGCTGAAAATCCACCTCCGCCTGCAGCGTCACCACGAGCGCCTCGAGCTCGAAGCGCGCGCCGGTATCCTTGAAGTCGAACCGCTGGGTGAGCTCACGGTTGGCCTGGTCGACCGCGTTGGCGACCTCGTGAGCATCGACCTCCGAGACCACATCGAATGAGGGCATGGCGGGCCACCGCAGGCTGACGGAACGGGCCGCTATTGTATCGCGCGCAGCGGTGATGATAGGCTCAGAGGCATGCTTCAGCTGCACCCGACCAACCTGCACTGGTGGTGGCGCACTCCACATCCGGAGTGGGCCGCGGGCTGCTGAGTTTTTTTCCGCACAAGACAGCCGCAAGAATCGACAAAACCCATTCCGGACAGCCTCCGGAGTGGGTTTTTTTACGCCCGAGTGTTTTGGAGAACGCGTTGAAGCAGCCATTCGACATCCCTGGGGATCTGGACACGCCGGTCTCGGCGTTCATGAAGCTCGGCGCCTTTGCCCCGCATTTCCTGCTCGAGAGCGTCGAGGGCGGGGAGCGCCTCGGGCGATATTCGTTCATCGGCTTCGGCGAAGCGCTCAGTGTGCGCCTGACCCAGGAGAGCCTCCAGATCGGCGCCGAGCGCCGGCCGGTGCCGCGCAGCGCCGCGGAACTGCTCGAGGGCCTGCGCAGCGCCCTCGGGCGCACCGCCGTGCCCGGCCCTGAGCTGCCCGGCGTGCCGCTCGCCGGCGGGCTGGTCGGCTACGCCGCGTATGACGTGGTGCGCTTCTTCGAGCGCCTGGCGGTGCCGGCCGGGAAGCACTCCGACGTGCCGGCGCTGCACTACGTCGCGCCGAGCTCCCTGCTGGTGTTCGATCACCTGACGCGCGGCATCGCGCTGCTGCACGCCGGCAGCGAAGCGGATCGGCAGCGGCTGCGCCAGGAGATCATCCAGGCACTGCGCGGCGCGCTGCCGGCGCGCGCGCGCGGCGGGCGGTGCAGCGCCGCCGAGGCCTCGAGCAGCCGTGCGCAGTACCTCTCGGGCGTCGAGCGCATCAAGGAGTACATTGCCGCGGGCGACGTCTACCAGCTGGTGCTCTCCAGCCGCTTCTCCGGCCGGCACGAACTGGACCCCTTCCAGGCGTACCGGGCGCTGCGCCTGATCAACCCCTCGCCGTACATGTACTACTGCGCGCTCGGGGACGTCACGGTGGTCGGCTCCTCGCCCGAGGCGCTGGTGCGGCTGAACGACGGGATCGCGCGGCTGCGACCGATCGCCGGAACCCGGCCGCGCTCGGATGACCCGGCGACCGATCGGGCGCGCGAGGCGGAACTGCGCGCCGACCCGAAGGAGAATGCCGAGCACGTCATGCTGGTCGACCTGGCGCGCAACGACCTCGGCCGGGTCGCGCAGGCCGGCAGTGTCACGGTCGAGCCGTACCGCTCGATCGAGCGCTACAGCCACGTGATGCACATGGTCAGCGGCGTCAACGGCCGGCTCGCTGCCGGTACCGATGCCTTCGATCTGTTCGCCGCCGCGTTCCCGGCCGGGACCCTGGTCGGCGCCCCGAAGGTGCGCGCCATGCAGATCATCGATGAGCTCGAGCCGGTCAACCGCGGCCTGTACGGCGGCACGGTCGGTTACTTCGGCGCCGGCGGCGACATGGATCACGCCATCACCATCCGCACGCTGGTGTTCCGCGGCGACGAGTACAGTTACCAGGCCGGCGCGGGCATCGTCGCCGACAGCGTACCGGAGGCCGAGCACGCCGAAGTGCTCGCCAAGAGCGGCGCCATGGCGCGGGCGCTCGAGATGGCCCGGGAGGGGTTCTGATGGTTCGGCTGCTGTTGATCGACAACTACGATTCGTTCACCTACAACCTCGTGCAGGCGTTCCTCGTGCTCGGGGCCGAGGTGCAGGTGGTGCGCAACGACGCGATCGACGTCGCCGGGGCCGAAACGCTCGACCCGACGCACCTGTGCATCTCCCCGGGGCCGGGCGCGCCGCGCGATGCGGGCGTGTCGATGGCGATGATCCGCGCCTTCGCGGGCCGGATCCCGGTACTCGGGGTGTGCCTCGGGCATCAATCGATCGTGGAGGTGTTCGGCGGCGAGGTGGTGCGCGCCGGGCGGCTGATGCACGGCAAGACCTCCCCGATCCGCCACGACGGGCTCGGCGTATTCGCCGGGCTGCCCTCGCCATGCGAAGTGGGCCGCTACCACTCGCTGATCGCCGCGCCCGGGCGGCTGCCGGCGACGCTGACGGTGACTGCCCGCACCGATGAGGGCGAGATCATGGGCGTACGGCACACCGGGCTGCAGGTCGAGGGGGTGCAGTTTCACCCCGAGAGCATTCTCACGAACGAGGGGGGA
>JAKADE010000593.1 GCA_021820785.1 Pseudomonadota bacterium | reverse complement strand
GCGCGTCGAAGGGAATCTCGGCCACGCGCGGGGCACTTCGCACTGCGCTGTCGCGCCGCAGACCCTGCTCCATCGCGGCGATGAGGAGCGCGACCTCCGTCGGATCACCGTGTGGCGTATCGGTGGAATCGACGTCGGCGTCGTGGCTGATCGCCATTGCCTGAAGCAGGCGTTTCCAGGTGGGGCCGGACCCGAAAGTGCCGTACTGGCCTCCGTCGCAGTAGTACGAGTCGACGCGCATCTCGTTCGTGGTGAGCGTGCCGGTTTTGTCGGAGCAGATGTAGGTCACCGAGCCGAGCGTCTCGACGGCCGGCAGCTGGCGTACGAGGGCGCGGTTGGCGGCCATGCGGTGCGCGCCCAGCGCCAATGCGATGCTCACCACCGCCGGCAGAGCCTCGGGAATGGCGGCTACCGCCAGGCTGATGGCGGTCAGGAGCATCGGCATCACCGGCTCGCCGCGCAGAATGCCGGTGACGAAGACGAGCAGGCAGATCACCGCGACCAGCGCAGCCAGATGCCGTCCGAGGCGCTCCAGGCGGCGCTGCAGGGGCGTGCGTGGCCGCTGATGTTCGATCAGCAGCGAGGCGATGTGGCCGAGCTCGGTGTGCATGCCGCTCGCGACCACCCAGCCGAGCGCTCGCCCGGCGGTCACGGTCGTTCCCTTGAAGGCCATGTTCGTTCGCTCTGCGAGTCCGGCCTCCGCGCCGAGCGGTGCGAGGGTCTTATCGACCGGAACCGATTCCCCGGTGAGCGCCGATTCGTTCACACGCAGCCCGGCGCTCTCGCGGAGACGCAGATCGGCCGGCACGATGTCGCCCGCTTCGAGGATGACGAGGTCACCCGGGACGAGCGTGGCGGACGGCACGACGTGCGGCCTGCCACTGCGCAGCACCTTGCTGCTGGGGGCCGAGATCGCCCTCAGGGCGGCCATGGCTCGCTCGGCCCGCAGTTCCTGGACGGTGCCGAGCGCGGCATTGATCAGCACCACGATCAGGATGACGACCACGTCCGACGGTTCGCCGATGAATGCCGAGAGTACGGCTGCGCCGATCAGCACCAGGGTTGTCAGATCCGCGAACTGTGCGGCGAACGTCGCAAGCGGCGAGCGCCGATGTGGCTCGATGAGAGTGTTCGGACCGAACCGCTGCAGCCGCGCAGCGGCTTCATCGGCACTGAGCCCGCTCGAGGACGTGCCGAGCGCAGTGGCGACTTCCGCGAGGCTTTGCGCGAACCAGCGCGGCGCTTCGCCACCGGGCGGCGGATCGGTCGGTGGCGGGCTTGAGGCCGGTGGCAGCGCGGTTGCGGGAGGTCCGGCAGGGTCAGTGTCCACGTTCGAGACTCGCGGCTCGTGCAGGTGCGTCTGTGCGTGCAGTGCCCAGCGGCCGGCTGCACCAGACTCCTTCAGTGTATCGCCGGCTCATCCCAGCAGCGACTCCTGCCACAGAATCCGGCCGGACCGAGGCGTTACGGACTGCGGGGCGTCAGCTCGGGTCCCGGCCGCAGACCAGCCGGCGGGCGGTATGGCGCGGGTGAGCGGAAGCGCGCTCCACGCGCGCCGGTCGATGAACGCCGTGCGGCCGTCAAACGTGCGTATCGCGACCGCACCCGTAGTACCCTCTCGCCCCATCACCTCGAACAGTTCGCCCCGGTCCCAGCGCGTGTACCAGTGGCCCGGCTGCGGCGCGCCGTCGGATGCGTTCATAGGGCGAGATCTCCTGAGGAACCCGGCAGATATTGCGCGCCCCCGGACCGACTGCGCCCATTCGGAGATATGCGGATGACTGCCGGGTGCGGGCTCGGGGCAAACCGGCCGGGATGTCCGGCGCTGCGGCGCCAGGCGTTCGCTGGCGCGAACGTCGTGCTATGTCGGGGATGCCGCAGGTGCAGGGCTCATTGACGCGTCGGGCCGTTCTAGGGGCGTCAGCGCAACGCGCTCGCGCGCACCGTCGCCCGGGGGCGATGGCGCCAGCGCTGCCGACTCGCCGCGGCCGATCAGTTCGAACCACAGTTGACGGATGTTCTGCTGCGTCTGGGTGGCGACGAAACAGTACTCGCCATCCATTCCGTAGAAGGATGCATCGGCTGTACCGCGCACGCGGTGCAGTGCCTCATCGATAAGCGTCAGACACGCGATCACCTGATCCGGGCTTTGCAGCTGCGTGTGATGCTGGATGTCGGACAGGCGGTATGCTTCGAGGCGTTCCTGGGCGAAGGCGACGCCCTTGCGGCCCAGCTCGAAGAATACGTTGACGACGGGGAATGCCCCTTGAATCAATTGCAGGATGGCAGCGAGTTCATCGTGGCTGCAGCCGGCGAGCGGTGCGCTCTGACGCCGACCGTCGCCGGAGCGGATTTCGAGACCGAGCGAAGCGGCGATCTCGTGCTCGATCCAACGGCGAACTTCCGGCGGGGCGCCGCGGATCTGTTCCGGGCTGAGGGTGATACTGGTCATGACGATCTCTGGCGCATGCGGTCACTATACGGCGCAAGCGCGCGTGCCGCGTGCCGGAAAACACCTATGCTCCGTGCGCCACACCGGCGGGCGCGGCGGTGTTTTTGCGGCTCGCGTCAGTTCGTGAGGGCGGCCGACGGGACACTCATCTCCGTTGCGAGCAGCTCGTTGATGACGGCAAGGAACTGCTCGGCCTGAATGGGCTTCTTCACGATCCGCAACCCGGCGTCATGGCCCAGTCCCTGGACCCGGTTCGAGGTGTCGCCGCTGACGAGAATCGCACTGAGATTGGCACCGCGCTTGGCGCGCAGCGACGAGATGACCTCCATTCCGGTCGCGCCCGAGAGGTGATAGTCCGTGATCAGCAGGTCGATGTGCGGCTGGGCGTCAGAGCGCGTGATCGCCTCGGCATAGGAAGCCGCCGTCACGACCTGATAACCCTCGGCCATGAGCAGCATGCGGGTGGCATCGCGGACCC
>JAKADE010000592.1 GCA_021820785.1 Pseudomonadota bacterium | reverse complement strand
CCGGGCGCTGAACCCCCAAGGCGGGCTGCGTTACGGGTTGGCAGTCGAGACGGGCGATTGCTGCGGACGGCGGCACGACGGGTGCGGCCGCCGTGCGCTCATGCTTTCAAATGCTGCAGCACCAGCGAGGCCATGGCGTGCGCGTGCTCCGTTTCCCGGCTTTGCAGACCGTTGGCAACGCCGAGTTGATCGGCGCGGGGGCGATTCTGGCTCACCTTGAATTTCCCCTCGAGCCTGGAGACCAAGATCTCAATGCCGATGATGCCGGTCAACATCCGAGTGATGTAGTCGCTCGGCGCGTCGGAGATCTGCCAAGGCGTTTCCTCGCGTGCCTCGTGCTGGCGGGTCAGTTCCGTGACGTGTTCGCGCAGCCATTCGCGATCCGCGATGGCCCGAGGTTTGCCGTATGCGTGCACGACCGCATAATTCCACGTCGGAACGGCCTTGCCATCGGTGTGTTTGCTCGGGTACCACGAGGGCGTGATATACGCGTCCGGTCCTCGGAATATGACCAAAACTTCAGTGTGGTCAGTGAAATGCGTCCAGAGAGGATTCGACCTGGACACGTGCCCGCACAGAGTTCCGTGCGGGCCGCGGCCGGCGTGATATACGAATGGCAGGTGGTCCGCACCGACCTCGGTACCGCGCAGGCTCACGAGCGTGGCGAATGGATGCGTGCGCATCAAATCCTGCAGCGCACTTCGTTCTGTCTCGCGGAATGGATCTGGACAGTACATTCGGCCGAGTCCCTCGTGACGATCAGCCGTTCAGTTCTAGGGTCCAGGTCACCGGCACTTCGGTATCGAGCGAGGAACGGACGCTGCAGTACTTGTTGACGGACAGCTCCACGGCTCGCTGGGCCTTCTCGAGTGTCGCGCCCGGCGCTGTGATGCGAAAATGCAGATTCGCGGCCGCCAGATGCCGCGGCACTGACTCGACACGCATCGCCTCGACTCGCACCGAGAGCGACTGCACCGGCGTGCGCTGCTTGTTCAAGATCGTGACCACATCCACAGAAGCGCAGGACGCGACGGCGGCCAGCAACAGATCGAATGGACTCGGAGCGTTCTGTGCATCGCCGTCGATACGGACCTTCGGTCCATTCGGGCGGCCAGCCTCGAAGGTCAAGCCATTGACCCAGTCCAGATCGATGGGGGTGTGGGGAGAAGCGGCTACCATGGGACTGTTCATCGGTCACTCCGGATGCAATGGGGTCAGGCCGATCCGCATGATCTACGCTTGGCGCCTGCAGCGCGGCTACGGCACCGGCGGTGCAACTTGGGGCGCCTGACAGCCAGGGATGCAGCCGTATTCAGGGGTGCGGAATTCGTTCAGTGGTCCTGCGCAGCATATCTTAGCGGGCGTCGATCCGGCAAAGCGGCGTGCCGCGGTGCGGAACGTTGTCCCGCGCGCACGCGGGGGCGGTCCGGACCGCGGGCCCTGGACTGCACTCGGTCTTCGCTACGGTTGAGTCAGCTGTGACGCTTTGATCGCACTGGAGACTCAATCTGCTTCCGGCGCCGCACGGAAACTCGCGCCCAGGTGCGAGCCTTTGCCGAAATAGTGACGGAACACGTAAAAGAGCGGAGACCAGGCACGGATGTCGAAACGTGTGGTGCTGGAATTGAGAACATCGCGCCGGGCGTGGACCAGGAGCTTTCGGGTTTCAATGTACACGAACGGCGCATCTTCGCTGGCGGGGTGCAGCGCGATCACCTCAGCTTCGATCTGAACGGGGCACTCCGCAATCCGCGCGGGTACGACGCATTGCGCCGGCAGTGCGGTGAAGCCGGACGCAGCGAACTTATCCTTCGCGTAGATGATTCCGGCGGACCGGTGATAGTCCGTCAAGGACGAGCGACCGGTCGTGTGTCCCAGGCGCTCGACTGCGCACCAATGCCGCGGCGAGGGCAGATTCAGGACGCATTGTCCGTGGCGGCGCAGATTGGCGGCGCTCTGCCCGAATACCGTCAGGCCGAGTACGAGGCGGTCGCCCAGGGCCCAGAAGCTCGAGAGCGCGGCGAGGTTGGTGGTGCCGTCCGGATTGAGGCTGCTGAGGACCGCCACCGGGGTGCCGAAATAAAGGATTTCCGGGGAGATTTGAGCAAAATCTGCTGCGCGGGTCATCCCGGGAGAGTGCCTGCACCGCGGCGGGAATGATTCAGAAAGATCTGTAGCATCGCCGGGGGTCTCTGGCCGACAATCCGGGGATGTCGCGCCGCAACGAGATGCCGAATATCGCGCGCATCGGTGCCCTGATCGGCAATCCGGTGCGCGCGCGGATCATCGGCTTGCTGATGGATGGGAGCGAGCGGCCCGCAAGCGCGCTGGCGGACGAGGTGGGTGCAACGCCGCAGGCGGTGAGTGCGCATCTCTCGAGCTTGGTCGCTGGCGGGCTGCTGGCCGTGCGGGCCCAGGGACGGCAGCGTCTGTACCGCATTTGCAATGAACACGTCGCCGAGGCGATAGAGGTGCTGTCGCGGACAGCGATGGATGCGACACGTGAGACCGCCTTCGCACAGGACATCCGCAGTGCCCGGCGCTGCTACGACCACGTGGCCGGTCGGCTGGGGGTAGCGCTGTGCGATTATGCACTCCGACGTCGGTATGTCGCTGCGGAAGGCGCGGACGCGATTCTGACGCCTGCTGGGAACAGTTGGCTGGACTCGCTCGAACTGCACCCTCCCGCGGGACTGCGCCGACCGATGGTCCGATTCTGCCTCGATTGGACCGAGCGCCGGGCGCATCTGGCCGGGTGGTTGGGGGCCGCGTTGTGCCGCCAGTTCGAAGATGACGGCGCGGTGCGCCGTCTGGAGGGTTCGCGTGCCTTGGTCGTGACACCGGCGGGAAGAGCCCTTCTGAAGCGACGATTCTTACTCGAATGGTCGGCCATCGAAAAGCGCGCGATGCGCTGATGGGTACCGCTTCTATCGGGG
>JAKADE010000591.1 GCA_021820785.1 Pseudomonadota bacterium | reverse complement strand
GCGCAGCCGAATTTCACCCCGACGACGCTCGCGGCCACCGGTTCGCTCCGTCTGCGCAGCGCCATCGAGTACGGCTGGACGGACAACGTGCTCGGGTTCATCCGCGGCGCGCTTCATCCCGACCAGGTTGTGATCTACAGCGCGCACTGGGACGGACTCGGTTCACTGCCGGGCCTGCGCGGCCGGCGGGTGCTCCTGCCCGGAGCGGCTGACGATGCCACCGGCGTCGCCGCACTGCTCCAAATCGCCGATGCGTTCGCCCACCGCAAGCGCCCACCGGCGCGCAGCGTCCTGTTCGTGCTCGCCACACTCGGTGACGCAGGCCAACTCGGCTCGCGCTACTACGTCGAACATCCGGTGTTTCCGCTCAGCCACACCGTCGCCGACATCAATCTCGATCTGTGGCCGATTCTCGGGCGCGCCCGCGACATGACGGCCTTCGGCACCGACGCCTCGGGGCTGCACCAGACCTTGACGCAGGTGCTGGCGCTGCAAGGCCGCACGCTCGATGCCGATCCGACGCCCGCCTTCGCGCTCGCCTACCGTTCCGATCAGTACAGCTTCGCCCGCGCCGGCGTGCCGGCGCTGCTGGTCGGCCCCGGGCTCGACCTGGTCAGCGGCGGCCGCGCGGCCGGTGAGGCCGCCTGGCGCGAGTACCTGCGCGACCGTTTCAACACCGGCGCGGATGCCTTCAATCCCCACTGGGACCTCAGTGGCACGCTCGAGGACATCCAGACGCTCTACCTGCTCGGCCAGGACCTCGCCGACGGCAATGAGTGGCCACAATGGGCCCCCGACAGCCCCTATCGGGCGCGGCGCGAGGCGATGTCGCCCCCTGCGCCCGCTCCTTCATCTCCCTGAGAAGACCTTCTTCGGGAAAGAGCGCTCCAAAACCTCGAGGAATGCGCGCACCTTGGCGCCGACCAGGCGGCGCGAACTGTGCAACGCCCAGATCTCCACTGCCGGGCCCTCCTGTTGTCCCCACTGCAGCATTCGACCTGAGGCAACATCGTCCGCAACGAGCATTTTCGGTAGCAACGCCACCCCGGCGCCCGCCAGGACGGCATCGCGCACCATCGACAGCGACGACAAGCGCAGAACGGGCTCCGGTCGCAGATGCACCGAGACTCCCTGGCCACTTCTCATGCGCCACAGAACATCCGGACGTGTCGCGCTCAACAGCACCGCTCTGACGGGAATCTCCCGGGCGCCTCCCTTTGGACGCGCCGCGAGCGCCATCCCCGGCGGGGCCACCACCAGTCGTTCATCCCTCAAGAACGACCGCCCCACGAGCAGCTGATCGGGTGCGGGATCGACCCGAATCACCACGTCATAGCCCTCGTCCACCGGATCGACGAGGCGATCCTCCGCGACGATCTCGAGTTGGACCTCGGGATACGCGAGCGCGAAACGTGCTCCGATGCGCCCCAGCGCAATCTGTGCAAACAGAGTCGGGGCGCTGACGCGCAAGCGTCCGCGGGGAGTCGCGGCGCCCACCACAATCGCTTCTCTGACCTCCGCAATCTCCGCGAGCAATCCCTGCGTGCGTTCATGCAGCGTGCGCCCTTCCTCGGTCAGTCGCAGCGAGCGGCCCCCGCGCTCGATCAGGCGTACCCCCAGAGACTGTTCAAGTTCGGCCACCCGGCGCGACAGCGTGGCCTTGGCTCGTCCAGAGCGGCGGCTGGCCCGGCCGAAGCCGCCGTGCACCGCAACCAGATTGAAATCCGACAGCGCGTGCAGATCCAATTTACGTTCCATTATTGAGACACACTGGCCCGATTATAGCGCCTTCTATCTCATTACCGGAACAGTTAACGTCGTCCGGACGTCGAGCGGCATCCCGCGCGCTTCCTCAGGAGAGTTTCACATGGGCATTCTAGTCACCGGTGCCACAGGCACGATCGGATCTCAGGTCCTGGCACACCTCGCCGGACACGCCATCGGTGTGCGCGCCTTGACGCGCTCGCCGGCGAGCGCGCAGCTCCCGGCCGGTGTCACACCCGTCGGCGGAGACCTCGCCGACGTCGATTCGCTGCGCGCCGCGATCGAAGGGATCGACACGCTATTCCTGCTCGCCCCCAATGTCCCCGATGAACTGACGCAGGCGATGCTGGCGTTGAGTGTTGCTCGCGAGAGCAACATCAAAGGAATTGTTTATCTCTCCGTGTTCAAGGGTGACGCCTACACGGACGTGCCGCACTTTGCCGGCAAGCACACCGTCGAGCGCATGATCGAGGATCTGGGTATTGCGGCGACGGTATTGCGACCGGCGTATTTCATTCAGAACGATCTTCGCCTGAAGGAGCCGCTGCAGAAGTTCGGCGTTTACGCGATGCCGATCGGATCGCAGGGCGTCTCCATGGTGGACGTCCGGGATATCGGCGAGGCGGCGGCGATCGAGCTGCTTCGGCGGCACCGCGCGCCGGCCGCGATGCCTCGCGAAGCCTTCAGTCTGGTCGGCCCGGATGCCCTCACCGGAGCGCAACTGGCCACGATCTGGGGTGAGGCGCTGGGGCGCCCCGTGCGTTACGGCGGCGATGATCTCGAGGCGATGGAACAGCGCATGAAGGGCCAGATGCCGAGCTGGCACGCCATGGACCTGCGCTTGATGCTCAAGCGCTACCAGACGGACGGTGCGCGGGCGAGCGCAGCGGATCTGGCGCATCTGACAGGCTTGCTCGGCCGCGCGCCGCGCTCTTATCGCGCCTTTGCTCAAGACGCCGCCGCCCTGTGGGCAAAGGCCTGAGCCCGCTGTCCGCCCCGCACAGATTGGTTCACGGAGAAACATCATGACGACCATCCATCCCCTCGCGCAACAAGACGTCGCAGCCGCGAGAGACATGCGCCAGGCCGCATCGGCTCACAAGGGCGAGCGCCTCGGCCCGGCGGCGCGACCGATGTTCGACGCCATGCTCGCCGCCACTCCCGCCGCGGCAGA
>JAKADE010000027.1 GCA_021820785.1 Pseudomonadota bacterium | reverse complement strand
CTGCATCAAGGCGGCGCGGACCCCCATGCGTCCGGTGAGCCGCCGGGCCTTGAGGTGCTCGAGCGCCCGGTAATCGAACAGCAGCTGGACGTGCGCCTGGTGTGCGAACTCGCGCAGGGCCGCCGGCAGCGGCTGCGCGGAAATATTGAATGCCATCGGATGGTCTGCCGCCGCTGCGAGCGGCGCGGTGGACATCGAGGCAAGAACCAGCAGAACCGTCGCCAAGATCAGCGGCCATCGTGCGATGCGTAGCATGCGACCCCCTCAGTCGTTTTTATCGTGCGCCTGAGTGTCGACGGCTGGCGCTTGAGTTTCCTATACCGCCATCGCCCCTCACTTCGCGGCGGCGCGGTACAGCAGAATGGTGTGATGGGGGCCGGGCAGGGACCGGATGTTGAACGAGCGGCCCAGGGCGGCGACGAAACTACTCACGGCGAGGATGCGGAACGTACCACCGATGCGTAGCTGCAAGAGGCTCGGATCGGTGACGACGATCTTGCGGTAATTGGCGCGGTTGAACGCTGCGACGGCCCGGCCGAGCGTCTCTCCGCGAAAATCAAGTTTACGACGCAACCAGCGCAATTGCCGCGCGATGTCTTGCGCGGAGCCGTGTCGCACCACGACGCGATGCGCCGTAACCACGGCCTCATCGTCGGCCCAGAGCAGCGGTGCGCCGCTCCCTGATTGAGACGACGCATCCGCAGCGGGCAAGACCGCGACCCGGCCGCGGCGAACGAAAATCTGCACGGTGCGCGCGTCCTTGCGGCGCACGTCGAAAACGGTCCCGACGTCGCGCACCGTGCGCCCGTCGGCGCTGACCTGGAAGGGCCAACGGTCATGGTGAACGACTTTGAACTGCGCTTCGCCACGGACCAGGACGACGGACCGCGTCGCGCGGCTGAACCGGACGCGCAGCTCGGTGTTCCCATTGAGCGTCGCCACGGTACCGTCGGACAGGACCACGCGCGAGAGCGCGTCGGGCCCGGTACGAAGAACTTCGGCGACACGACGTCCGGCGAGATGCCACCAGGTAAGGAGGCCTGCGGCGGCAGCGGCAACAGCGAGTGCAGCCAGCGCATGTCGGCGCTGGCGGGGGATGGCAGAGGCTCGCCGGCGTCCATCCCTTTCGGGGGCTGGCGCGAGCAGATCCGGATCGATGGCCTCATTCCGTGGTCTCAGACGCGCCAGGCGTTCGGTGCGGGCCCATGCCTCGGCCAGGCGCAGATAAGCGGCGCGATGGCGCGGATCTGTAAGCAGCCACGCCGCAAGCTCCGCGTCGACGGCCGATCCGCGCGCGTCACTGCGCGCGATCCACGCTGCCGCACGTTCCTCGATGTCAGTCGCTTTACTCATGACGTTTCAACCGACGCGCCAAACGCCCTGCCAGTGAGTAAGGCTGCTCCGACCCGACTTCGCGCGCGAACAGTGCCTCGGCACAACGGCGCACCGCGCGTGCGAGCAATTGCTCGACGGTGCTCTCCTTGATGCACAGCTTCTTGGCGATTTCACGCTGGGACAATCCGTACACACGCCGCAACGTCAAGGCCTGGCGGCAGCGTTCTGGAAGCTCCGCGACACACTCGGCGAGCAGCGCGAGTTCCTGGTGGGCATTGACGATCTCCTCCACCTGTGCCGATTCATCGAGCACATCGAGCGCTGCAATGTCAGCGACCAGATTGATCGGCACCACGTCGCGATGTCGTAGCCAGTCGAGCGCGACATTCCGCGCTACCGTCAGTGCGAATGCGCGGACGGAGCGGATCTCGGCGCTGGACCCATCTTGCGCGCTCAACAGGCGAGCGTAGGTTTCCTGCAGGAGTTCATCTACGTCCGCCGCGTTGTGCGCGTACCGGAACAGGAACGCCCGCAGGAGCCCTTCGCATTCCAGGGCCTCAATAAGATACCGACTGCCGGCTCCGGCCACTCACTTGCCCCCCCGCGACCGAGCATGCGCCGGCACATCGGGGCGCGCAAGTACGCCCCGGCTCTTTCCACCGAATCGACAAACCGATTCGATCGCGGATGTAGGAGACGCCTGCGTCAGCCGTCTAATGCGCGGAGCGAGCGACTATTCGGACAGATCCGGGTCGTACCATCCCTCGGGCGGCGCGACCCGATCCGCCTCCGGCGGACCCCAGGTGCCGGGCTCGTACGGATAGACCGGCGTGTCGGCATTCAGCACCGGATCGACGATGCGCCAGGCCTCTTCAACGTAGTCCTCGCGGGCGAACAGCGTCCGGTCACCGGCCATGGCATCGGTGAGCACCCGTTCGTAGGCATCCATTTCATTGGAACCCTCGTGCCGGCTGGCGAGCAGTTCATTGGTCTGGCCGATACCGAGTTCCGCTTCGTCCATCACGTTCAGACCAATCGCCATTTCCGTCTGCGGGCTGATGCGGAAGCGGAAATAGTCATGCTGCGGCGTGCAGCCCGGATACACCGCAGGCGGCCGGCGCAGATGCGCTACCACTTCGGTGCAGGTGACGGGCAGCGACTTTCCGGCGCGAATGTAAAACGGCACGCCCTGCCACCGCCAGTTGTCCACGGCCAGACGCAACGCCGCGAAGGTTTCGGTCTTCGATCCGGCCGCGACGCCGGGCTCGTTCAGGTAGCCGCGGAACTGGCCACGCACCAGGCCCGAGGTCGTCAGCTCCGGAATTGCCTTCAGGACCTTCACCTTCTCGTCGCGGATCGACTCGCTGTCGGTGCGGGCGGGCGGCTCCATGGCGAGATTGGCGAGCACCTGAAACAGGTGATTCTGCACCACGTCGCGCACTGCACCGACCGGGTCGTAGAATGCGCCGCGCCCCTGGATGCCGAAGTTCTCGGCCATCGTGATCTGCACGCTCTTGATGTAATCGCGGTTCCAGAACGCCTCGAGCAGCGCGTTCGTGAACCGGAAGAACACCATGTTGTGCACCGGCCGCTTGCCCAGATAGTGATCGATGCGGAAGATGTGCTCTTCATCGAACGAGCCGAGCAGGATTGCGTTCAGCTCGCGGGCCGACTGCAAGTCGCGGCCGAAGGGCTTCTCCACCACGACGCGCGAACCAGTCTCGGTGCAGCCCGCATGGGCGAGCTGTTCGACGACCTTGCCGAACAGCGATGGCGGTATGGCGAGGTAATGGGCCGGCCGGTGCGCGCTGCCGAGCTGCTTGCGCAGCGCGCTGAAGGTCGCTGCGTCGGAGTAGTCCCCGTCCACGTAGGACAGCAGTGTGGTCAGCTTGGCGAACGCCGCCTCATCGACCCCGCCGCCGTGCTTCTCGAGGCTATCCCGGGCGCGGGCCCTGAGCTGCTCGATCCCCCAGCCGGCCTTGGCCACGCCGATGACCGGCACGTTGAGCGTGCCGCGCTTCACCATGGCCTGCAGCGCCGGGAAGATCTTCTTATGCGCCAGATCTCCGGTCGCCCCGAAGAACACCAGCGCATCGCTGTGGGTGTCGTTCATAGGAACCTCCCGCGGTCCTGACTCACTTCGAGGGCTTCTCGAGGTGCCCGCCAAACCCGTAGCGCATTGCGGAGAGAACCTTGGCCTGGAAATCCGCCTCACCGCGGGAGCTGAAGCGCTCGTAGAGCGCGGTAGTGAGCACGGGCGCCGGCTGACCTTCGTCGATCGCGGCCTTGATCGTCCAGCGACCCTCACCGGAGTCCGAGACGCGTCCGGCGAATTTCGCCAGCGGCGGGTCCTGCTGCAGTGCCGCGGCCGTCAGATCGAGCAGCCAGGAGGCGATCACGCTGCCGCGGCGCCAGACCTCGGTGATGTCCGGCAGGTTCAGATCGTACTGGTAGTGCTGCGGGTCGCGCAGCGGAGTCGTTTCCGCGTCAACTTCGCTCGAGCGCTTGCCGACGTTCGCCGCGCGCAGGATGCCGAGGCCTTCGGCGTACGCCGCCATCAGTCCATACTCGATGCCATTGTGGACCATCTTCACGAAATGGCCGGCGCCGCTCGGTCCGCAATGCAGGTACCCCTGCTCGGCGGTTCCGATGGCCCCCTCCCGGCCGGGCGAACGCGGGATCGTACCGATCCCCGGCGCAAGCTGCGCGAAGATCGGATCGAGCGACTTCACCGAAGCTTCGTCACCGCCGATCATCATGCAGTAGCCGCGCTCCAGGCCCCAGACGCCACCGCTGGTGCCGACGTCGAGGTAGTGGATGCCCTGCTCGGCGAGTGCCTGCGACCGGCGGATGTCGTCGACGTAGTAGGAGTTACCGCCATCGATGACGATATCCCCTTTGGCGAGCAGCGGGACCAGCTCGGCCAGCGTGTCATCCACGACCGCGGCCGGGACCATCAGCCATACGGCCCGTGGCGTCTTCAGCTTCCCGACGAACTCGGCAAGTGAGGCCGCACCGGTGGCCTTCTCCTTGACCAGACCGGCCACGGCATCCGCCGACCGATCGTACACCACACAGTCGTGGCCGCCCTTCAGGAGGCGTCTGACCATGTTGGCACCCATGCGTCCGAGGCCGATCATTCCGAGTTGCATGAAACCTCCTTAACCTTCTGCTGCCGACACATCCGTACCGCCGCGCGAGGCACGGGGCGCGATGTGCCGCCGTTACGACGCGCTCTTCATCCTCCGATAACGGCGAATGAGGCTGTTCGTCGAGCTGTCGTGTTTCAAGGCCGGGTCACCCGCGGCTTCCAGTTCGGGGATGATCGCCTGGGCCAGCGCTTTGCCGAGCTCGACGCCCCACTGATCAAACGAATTGATGTTCCAGATGACGCCCTGGGTGAACACGGCGTGCTCGTAGAGCGCAACCAGCGTCCCGAGCGCATGCGGCGTCAGCCGCTCGGCCAGGATCGTGTTCGACGGACGGTTCCCGTCGAACACCCGGTGGGGCACCAGCCACTCCGGCGTACCTTCGGCGCGCACCTGTTCGGGCGTCTTGCCGAAGGCGAGCGCCTCGCCTTGCGCAAACACATTGGCGAGCAGCATGTCGTGATGCCGTCCGAGCGGTGTCAGGGCATGCGCGAACCCGATGAAATCACAGGGAATCAGCCGCGTGCCCTGATGGATCAGCTGGTAGAAGGAGTGCTGCCCGTTGGTGCCCGGCTCGCCCCAGTAGACCGGACCGGTATCGACCCCGACAGGCGCGCCGTCGAGCGTCACGTGCTTGCCGTTGCTTTCCATCGTCAGCTGCTGCAGGTAGGCCGGGAAGCGCTTCAGGTACTGCTCGTAGGGCAGCACGGCCACGGTCTGCGCACCGAAGAAATCCGTGTACCACACTCCCAGCAGTCCGAGCAACACCGGCAGGTTGCGTTCGAACGGCATGGTGCGGAAATGCTCGTCCATGGCATGAAAGCCCGCCAGCATCGCGCGGAAATTGTCCGCACCGATTGCAATCATCGTCGAGAGACCGATGGCCGAGTCCATGGAGTAGCGTCCGCCGACCCAGTCCCAGAAGCCGAACATGTTGTCGGTATCGATACCGAACTCGCTGACCTTCTGCGCGTTGGTCGACACGGCGACGAAATGCTTAGCCACTGCCTTGGCATCCGTACCGAGTCCGTGCATCAGCCAGTCGCGCGCAGTGTGCGCATTGGTCATGGTCTCGAGCGTCGTGAAGGTCTTCGACGACACGATGAACAGCGTCTCGGCCGGGTCGAGACCTTCGGTCGCCTCGACGAAATCCGCACCATCGACGTTCGAGACGAAGCGCACGCACAGCGATCGCTCGCTGTAGTGGCGCAGCGCCTCGTACGCCATCACCGGACCGAGATCCGATCCGCCGATCCCGATGTTGATGACGTTGCGAATCCGTTTGCCCGTGTGGCCGCGCCACTCCCCGGTGCGCACGCGCTCGGCGAAGGCCGCCATCCGGTCCAGAACCGCGTGCACCTCGGGGACGACGTCCTTGCCGTCGACCAGGATGCTCGCGCCACGCGGAGCACGCAGCGCCACGTGCAGGACCGCGCGATTCTCCGTGGTATTGATCTTCTGACCGGCGAACATCGCCTTGATGCGCTCGCGCAGCCCGCAGTCCGCCGCCAGCTGCAGCAGCAGCCGCAGCGTCTCCTCGGTGATCCGGTTCTTCGAATAATCCAGGAACAGGCCGGCGCCCTCGACGCTGAAGCGTTCGGCGCGACGCGGATCCTCGGCGAACAGCTCGCGCAGATGTTTGCCGGCGACGGCACGATGATGCTCGGCGAGAGCACTCCACGCCGGACGGGTCGCAAGCACGGCAGACTTCGAACTCATGCGGGTCTCCTTATTTCTTGCGCGCCTTCTTGCGGGCTACACGCGCCTCGCCGGATGACTGCGGCTTCTCCCACAGCTTGAAACCGCCGGCGAACGCATTGGCGTTATCCCCGGCCCGGCAGTGCGCCGGCAGTTCCTTCAGATGCCTGACATTGCCGCCACCGATCACGATCTCGTCCGGTTCCAGTGCGCGGCTCAGGCGCTTGATGACATCCGCGACGTGCTTGCGCCACTTCTTCTTGCCCATGCGCTCGAGCGCACTGTCGCTGACGTAATCTTCGTAGGTGTGCTTCAGGTACGGAAGGTGCCCGATTTCCATCGGCTCGACGAGCCCGTCGACGATGAGCGCCGTGCCGAGGCCCGTCCCCAGCCCGAGAAAGAGCATCTTGCCGCCGCGGTAACTGCCGAGTGCCTGCATCGCCGCATCGTTCATCAGCCGCACCGGACAGCCGAACGCGCTGCGGAAATCGAAGCCCACCCAGCCCGAACCGAGATTGTGCGGCTCGGCGACGACCCGGCCGTGCATCACCGGGCCGGGATAACCGATCGAGACGGCATCGTAGCGCCAGCCGTGGGCCAGCCGCTTGACCTTGGCGGCCATCTGCCGGGCCGTCAGTTTCGGGCCCGAAGCGAACTCCCGTTTCTCGGTCTGGCCAGTGGCGAGGATCTTGACGTGTGTCCCGCCGACGTCGACGACGAGTACGTTCATACGCTCAGGCTGCCGCGCCGAGAGCCGAACTCTTCTTGGCAATCATCCCGAGCAGCTCCTGCCAGGACTTCACGAACGCCTTGGCCCCTTCGTCCTGCAGCTGCGCCGCCAGCGCGTCGATGTCGATGCCCGCCTTGACGAACCGTGCGAGCACTGCTTCGCAGTCCCCGCCGTCGGCGGGCATGCTGCCGCCGATCTCGTTGCGCTGCGCCAGCGCCTTCAGCGTTGCCTCGGGCATGGTGTTGACGGTGAACGGTGCGGCCAGCGTCTTGACGTACAGCACCTCATCGGCCTTCGGATCCTTCGTGCCGGTGCTGGCCCAGAGCAGCCGCTGCACGCGGGCGCCGGCGTTGAAGGCCCGCTGCCAGCGCGGCGAGTTGAACAGACCCTGGTATGCCCGGTAGGTCCGGCCCGCCACGGCGATGCCGAGCCGATTGACCAGATCCTCCGGCACCTTGCCGGTCACGGCCACATCCCAGCGGCTGATGAACACCGAGGCGACCGAGCCTACGTCGGGATTCAGGCCGGCCGCGATGCGCCGCTCGACCCCGCGCAGGTAGGCCTCGGCGGCGGCCACGTACTGCTCGCGCGAGAACAGCAGCGTCACATTGACCGGTATGCCGGCGAAGATCGCCTCTTCAATGGCCGGCAATCCCTCGCGCGTGCCAGGAATCTTGATGAAGAGGTTCGGTCGCTTGGCCCGCTCGTGCAGTTCCTTCGCCGCGGCAATCGTCGCCTGGGTGTCATAGGCGAGCTGCGGGGAGACCTCGAGGGACACCCAGCCGTCGACACCATTGGTCCGATCGAACGTGGCGCGGAATTCGTCCGCGGCGCGCGTGATGTCCTGCAGCGCCAGATCGAAAAACAGTGCCTCGCCGCTGCGGCCCTGCTTCAACCCGGCCCGGATCGACCCGTCGTAGGCATCGCTCTTCTTCAGCGCGTGATCGAAGATGGTGGGGTTCGAGGTGAGCCCGGTCACCGACAGTTCGGCGATGTACTGTCGCAGCGTTCCGCTGTCGAGCAGATCACGGGTGATGTTGTCCAGCCAGATGCTCTGGCCGAACTGATTCAGGAGCTGGGTCGCTTTCATGATCTAACCTCCATCGCAAACCGGATCGAGCGCCGCTGCCAAGGGGCGAAGCGAACAGGCGCAGGGAACGATTCGTTCGATCGGGACGATCGCCGCGAGGATGACGTGAGGTCCGTGCAACCGCCGCGACAGCGGTGAGCGAACGTCACCCGGCGCTACTCCGTATCCCGATGAGGGTAGCATACCCAGGCGGCATGCGTCAGCACGCGGGGCCGACAGCTGCGTCTCATTCATGCAAATGGCGCGTATCGTTCCACAGGCGCACGACCGGCTCGTACGCATTGTGCTCGTAACCGAGCTCGCTCACGCTCGTGGTTCCGAGCAGCAACAGCCGCCCGCCGTCGGGCGCGAGCCCCAGCCAGCGCGCGCTCAACACCCTGAGAAAGTGACCGCTGGAGAACAACAGAACGTTGCCGCCCGTCGCGCGCGCCTTGGCAATGATCCGATCGGCGCGCGCCCCCACATCGGCCGCCGACTCTCCGCCCGGGCATCCGTCGCGAAACAGATCCCAGTCGGGTCGCTCGGCGCGAATCTCCGCGGTGCGGCGCCCCTCGTAGGCGCCGTAGTTCCACTCGCACAGATCCGCGTCAGTACGGGCCACGGCACCGAATCCGGCCAACTCGCAAGTCCGTGCGGCTCTCTGCAGCGGACTGGTCAGCACCAGGGAGAACTGCGGATCACGCAGCCGCGGCACGAGGGCGCGCGCCGCCCGCTCGCCGCGCTCGGTGAGCGGCAGATCGGTGAGCCCGGTGTGCTGCCCGCTGAGGCTCCACGCCGTCTCCCCATGGCGAACCAGACAGATAATCGGCAGTGCTATGCTCATGCAGCGCGGATCCGCGGATCGAGGCAATACGAGCGCTCATCGTACGCACGATGCCGCAGCATGTGAAGGGCACTACATCGAAAGGGGCAGACGACGGAACAGATCGATGCGCCGCCGCCACGGGGCGCAGTCATTTGCGCAGCATCCCCATACGAGTTCGGTGATGATGCCGCGCGGGGATGCGCAACGGGACGTCTGATCGCTGTTAGCAGTTGTGTCTCGCCCTTTGGTTTTCACTCCAGGCGAGGACCAATGCGCCCTGGCCGCAGTCGCAACCTGTCAGCGGGCCTGTGGCCGATGCAGTGCACCGAGGGTTCGGCAGCGGCGTGTCTGGACCGACTGTTCGGCGCCGCCGGCTTCGTGTGGAACCGGACGCTGGTGCGGCGCACGAGTGCGTATCAAGCCGATCGGACGCGCCCGAACCGAGCCTCGCGCGCACAGGCATTCACCGGAGTGTGCATGGTCTCCCTGGACGCACCGGCTCTCCGCGCTGCCGCGCGAACCGTTCCACCAGGCACGATGCGATCAGGAGCGGAGGCTTCGGACGTTCTTGCCCGCCGCGCCGCCGCTCTCGCTCGATAGCGAGTGCAGCCGAAGCCGCCCGAGATTCCACGGGGACGGCGGCCCGGGGCCATGGTCACGCGCAGGGACGGCAGAGCAATCCCCAGAGCACGTGATTTGGAGTGGGGCGATCGCCTGGGTCATCATGATGGGCGCCCGCGGCGCGAAGGAGACGATGTCCTGCCCGGGCGCGTGTGCAGGTGCGAGAGCGCCGCTGACCATGAGGTACCTGGAGCGATGATCGAGCTGTATTACTGGCCGACCCCGAATGGGCACAAGATCACCATGTTCCTCGAAGAGAGCGGCCTGGCGTATCGGATCGTGCCGGTTAACCTCAGCGCGGGCGAACAGTTCAGTCCCGAGTTTCTCGCCATCTCGCCGAACAACCGTATGCCGGCCATCGTCGATCATGCCCCGGCCGATGCCGGTCCTGCGCTGCCGGTGTTCGAGTCGGGCGCGATCCTGTGGTACCTGGCCAACAAGACCGGGCAACTGCTACCGACCGGTCTGCGCGGACAGACCGAGACGCTGCAGTGGCTCTTCTGGCAGGCCGCCGGCCTCGGGCCGAGTGTCAGCCAGCGCCTGCATTTCGCCCAGTACGCACCGGAGCGTTTGCCCTACGCCATCGACCGGTTCGCCCACGAAACCGAGCGCCTCTACGGTGTACTGGACCGGAGGCTCGCCGACCGCCCCTACATCGCCGGAGAGCTCTACACGGTGGCGGACATTGCCGTCTATCCGTGGGTCGTGCCCCAGGAGCGGCAGCGACAGGACCTCGACGCGTTTGTGCACGTGAAGCGCTGGTTCGCCGCCATTGCGGCTCGGCCAGCGACCGTGCGCGCCTACGCCTGCGCCCCGCAGTTCAGCGCCCGCCGAGCGCTCAGTTAGGGGCCAACGCCCGGGACAGGCGTGACGAGGCGCCGGTACCTGCCTATTGCGACCAGCGCATCAGCAACGCCGCCAGCCGCCGCGCCCGCGGACCATACGGCGGGCGCAATGCGCCGGCGAGTTGCAGCTTCGCATCGAGAATCCCGCGCTCATGGGAGAAAGCACGGATCCCCCACTCGCCATGATAGCTGCCGATTCCGGAGTGATTGACGCCACCGAACGGCAACCGATGCTGCAGGAACTGCATGGCGACCTGGTTGATGCAACTGCCGCCGGCGCTGGTGCGCTGCAGGAGGCGGCGCACGCCGGTGCGATTCCGGCTCCACACATACAGCGCCAACGGCTTCGGCGCGGCGTTGATGCGCTCGATCACGTCGTCGTCGTGTTCGTACCGGATGATCGGCAACAGCGGGCCGAAAATCTCCTCGTGCATGATGCGCGCCTCTGCGGGAATCTCTCCGAGCAGCGTCGGGGACACGAAATGCCGCTCAGGCTCGGCCGCCCCGCCATGCAGCAGCACCGCGCCGCGCGAGCGGGCGTCGGCGAGCAGATCCGCCAGGCGGCGCGCGTGCCGTTCGTTGATGATCCGCGCGAAATCCGGACTCTGTGCCGCATCGGCACCGTACCAGGCCGAGAGCCGCTGGCGAAAGCGCTCGAGCACCTGCGCATAGACGGCGGTGTGCACGTAGAGATGGTCCGGAGCGATGCAGGTCTGCCCGGCATTCAGACATTTCGCCCAGGCGATCGTGTCGACCGCCTGCGCAATGTCGGCGCTGGCATCGACAATTACGGGCGATTTGCCACCGAGCTCGAGCGTGACGCTCGCGAGGTGTTGCGCCGCGGCGCTCATCACGATCCGGCCGACCGCCGGGGAACCGGTGAAGAAGATGTGATCGAACGGCAGCTCGAGGAGCGCCTGGCCCACCGAGGCATCGCCCTCGAACAGCGCCACCTCGTCTTCGTCGAAGGTTTCGCGCACGATCTGCGCCAACACGCGGGAGCTGTGCACCGCAAGTTCGGAAGTCTTGACGATCACGGTGTTGCCGCAGGCCACGGCCGGGATCAGCGGCCCGAGCGTCAGCACGATGGGGTAATTCCACGGCGACTGGATCAGCGTGCGCCCGCGGGGTTCCCGCTGGATCCACGCCCGCGTGCCGAGGGTTGCGACCGTCGGGCGCACCCGGCGCGGACGCAGCCAGCGGGCCAGGTGGGCTCGGTATTGTGCCAGATCGCCGAGCAGCGGCAGCAGCTCGGCGAGCTCGGTTTCGAGCGCCGGGCGGCCGAGATCGGCCTGCAGGGCGTCGATGATCTGCACCCGGTACCGCACGATGGACTCGCGCAGCCTTGCGAGCTTCGCGAGCCGCTGCGGCACCGTCGACTCGCGCAACCGCAACGCGACGGGGCGCTGCGCATCGAACACCTCACGAATCCTGCCGGCGAGCCCGGCATCGAGCGTGACCGGCGCGGCGGAAGCTGCGGACTGGCTCATCGTGAGGCCTCGCGAACGCGCAGGAGGACTGCGCGAATGATACTGGAAGCCCGGATCGCTAGCCGCTGCGGCGTTCCGAAACGGCGCTCAGCCCGCGTGCCGCAGCGATGAAGTGGCGTACCGCGCTCGAACGCTCCTCATCCCGGTAGGCCAGGCCGAGCAGCGCCTGCAGCGGCTCACCCTCGAGCGCGAGGTAGACCACCTGCTGCGGCTGCAGCGAACACATGCTCGCCGGCACGATCGAAATGCCGATCGATGCGGCCACCAGGTTGATGGTCGATGACAGCTGCGGGGCGTACTGGCCGATCCGCGGTGTGAACCCGGCCGCCTCACAGCCGCTGATCACTTCGTCCGCCAGTCCCGGGCGGACGGCGCGCGGATAGAGGATGAACGTCTCCTGCGCGAGCTCGCGCAGCGCGACCCGTCCGCGCCCGGCCAGCCGGTGGGCGGTCGGGACCGCCGCCACGAGCGGCTCGCGCTCGAGCACTTCGAACAGCAGACCACGGCCCTCGCGCAGCGGCGGGCGGACGAACGCGACATCGATCCGTCCCTCGCGCAGCTGTGCCACGAGCTCGGTGGACGGGTGCTCCTCGAGCGAGACCTCCACGCCCGGATAGTCGACGCGAAACACCCGCAGGGATTCGGTGACCCTCGCATTGAACGAGGCCGACTCGGTAAAGCCCACCCGCACCCGGCCGGAGGCGCCACTCGCGGCCGCTCTGGCCATCTGCACCGCGCGACGCACCTCCTCCAGGATGCGCCCCGCCTCGCGCGCAAACAGCTGCCCGGCATCCGTCAGGCGGATGCGGTAGCCGGATCGGTCGATGAGCGCCACGCCGAGCTCGGTCTCGAGCGCCCTGATCTGCTGCGTCAGCGGCGGCTGCGACATGTTCAGCCGGCGTGCCGCCCGGGTGATGTTCAGCTCCTCGGCGACGGCGAGGAAATAGCGCAGGTGACGAAGTTCCATGACGATACTTTTTACATATCGAGTCTCGATTTTCAATGTATTTTCGTCTGGTTTCGAAGCGGACTACAGTGCAGGCATGAACCCGAACGAACAGCCGGCCTCCGGGCCGAAGACGAAGAAATCCGTCGCGCTCTCGGGCGTGCCGGCGGGCAATACAGCGCTGTGCACCGTGGGGCGCAGCGGCAACGACCTGCACTACCGCGGCTACGACATCCTCGAGATCGCCACGGCCTGCGAGTACGAGGAGATCGCCCATCTGCTCATTCACGGGACGTTGCCGAACCGCACGGAACTGGCCACCTACAAGGCGAAGCTGCGCGCGCTCTGCGGCCTGCCGGCGACCGTGCGCACCGTGCTCGAGAGTCTGCCGGCCGCCTCGCATCCCATGGACGTGCTGCGCACCGGCGTCTCGGCGCTCGGCTGCGCGCTGCCGGAGAAGGACGAGCACGGCGCTGCCGGTGCGCGCGATATCGCCGATCGGCTGATCGCCTCGCTCGGCTCGATGCTCGCCTACTGGTACCACGCCAGCCACGGCGGACACCGCATCAGCGTGGAGACCGACGATGCGTCGATCGGCGGGCACTTCCTGCACCTGCTGCACCGCCGGCCGCCGCCCGCGCAGTGGGTGCGCGCGATGCACACCTCCCTGATCCTTTACGCCGAGCACGAGTTCAATGCGTCGACGTTCACCGCACGCGTGATCGCCGGTACCGGGTCCGATCTGTACTCGTGCGTCGCGGGCGCGATCGGCGCACTGCGCGGACCGAAGCACGGCGGCGCCAACGAAGTGGCCTGCGAAATCCAGCAGCGCTATGCCGATCCGGACAGCGCCGAGGCGGACATCCTGGCGCGCCTGGCGAAGAAGGAAGTGATCATCGGCTTCGGCCACCCGGTCTACACGGTGGCCGACCCGCGCCACCAGATCGTCAAGCAGCTCGCCCGCGAACTGGCCGAACAGGCCGGCGATCTGAAGATGTTCGCCGTGGCCGACCGCATCGAGACGGTGATGATGCGCGAGAAGCGCATGTTCCCCAATCTCGACTGGTTCTCCGCCGTCTCCTATCACCTGATGGGCGTACCGACCGCGATGTTCACGCCGCTGTTCGTGATTGCGCGCACCGCCGGCTGGGCGGCGCATGTGCTCGAGCAGCGCGCCGACGGCAAGATCATCCGCCCGACCGCCAACTACGTCGGCCCGGAACCGCGCCCCTTCGAGCCCATCGCGCGGCGCCCCTGAACCCTCAACGGTGACCTCCATCATGTCTGCCCATTACGATTCCGCCCGGCCGGCGCCCGATAAGGTTCTGACCGACATCGTCGATTACGTGCGCGGTGCCGCTCCGCTCAGCGAGCTCGCCTACCAGACCGCGCACTACTGTCTGCTCGATACGCTCGGTTGCGGCCTCGAGGCGCTCGAGTACCCGGCCTGCACGAAGCTGCTCGGCCCGATCGTATCCGGCACCACGGTGCCGCACGGGGCGCGCGTCCCGGGCACCCAGTTCCAGCTCGACCCGGTTCAGGCGGCCTTCAACATCGGGGCGATGATCCGCTGGCTCGACTTCAACGACACCTGGCTCGCCGCCGAATGGGGCCATCCGTCCGACAACTTAGGCGGCATTCTCGCCACCGCCGACTGGCTCTCGCGCCAGGCGATCGCGAACGCGCGCGCGCCGCTGACCATGCGCGAGGTGCTCACCGGCATGATCCGGGCGCATGAGATCCAGGGCGTGATCGCGCTCGAGAACAGCTTCAACCGCGTCGGACTCGATCACGTGGTGCTGGTGAAAGTCGCCTCGACCGCGGTGGTCGGTCAGTTGCTCGGCCTGACGCGCGAGGAGCTGATCAATGCCGTCTCGCTGGCCTGGGTCGACGGGCAGAGCCTGCGCACCTACCGCCATGCGCCGAATGCGGGCTCGCGCAAGAGTTGGGCGGCGGGCGATGCGACCAGTCGGGCCGTGCGCCTCGCGCTGATCGCGCGCACCGGGGAGATGGGCTATCCGACCGTGCTCAGCGCCAAGACCTGGGGCTTCTACGACGCGCTGTTCAAGGGTCAGCCGCTGAAGTTCTCGCGCAGCTACGGCTCGTACGTCATGGAGAACGTGCTGT
>JAKADE010000590.1 GCA_021820785.1 Pseudomonadota bacterium | reverse complement strand
GGCCGCCTCGGTGCGCGAGCGTCCGCCAGCGCTCGCCCGCGAACTGGTGCGCGCCTTCTCGATGTGGTTCCGCACCGTCAACCTCGCCGAGAACGTGCACCGCATCCGCCGGCGGCGCGAATATTTCCGCAGCACCGATCACCCCCAACCCGGCGGTGTCGAGAGTGCGATCGCCGAGCTCGCCGCCGGCGGCATGACGCTCGAGCAGACCCTCGAGCTGATCGGCTCGCTCGCCATCGAGCCGGTGTTCTCCGCCCATTCCCTGCAGGCCACGCGGCGCACTCTGCTGCGCAAACAGCAACGGGTCGCGCAGCGCATGCTCGATCGGATGAACCCGACGCTCACGCCCCAGGAGCTGCGCAATCTCTGGAGCGGCATCCGCTTCGAGCTGACCACCGCCTGGCAGACCGAGGAACTCCCGCGCAAGCAGCTGACGGTGGGCGATGAACGCGAACAGATCGTGTTCTACCTGGTGGAGATCCTCTACCGGGTCGTTCCCTCGTTCTACGAGGAGATCGCCCTCGCGCTCGCCAAGGTATTCAGCGTGCCGGCCGAGTCGATCGAGCTGCCGTGCATCCTGCGCTTCGGCTCCTGGGTGGGCGGGGACATGGACGGTCACCCCGATGTCCATGCGCGCACCATCCGCGAGACCTTCGCGCGCCACCAGCACATCCTGCTCGGCGCCTACATCGCGGAGTGTCAGAAGCTCGCCGAGCGGCTCTCGCAGGGCGAGCGCCGCACCAGCGTCTCGAGCGAGCTGACGCAGCGCATCGAGGAGTACACGCGCCTCGCCCCCGGGGCGCGGCCGGCCATGCTCGGGCGGCGCGACCGCATGCCCTACCGGCTGTTTCTCTCGCAGCTGGCGCAGCGCCTGCGCGACACGCAGGACGGTCGCGGCAAGGGCTACGACAACGCCCGCCAGTTCCGCGAGGACGTGCAGCTCATCGCCGCGAGCCTGCAGGCCAACAAAGGCGCGACCGCCGGATTGTTCCAGGTCCGCCGGCTGCTGCGACGCATCGACACGTTCGGCTTTCACCTCGCCAGCATCGACGTGCGCCAGCACGCCAGCGTGCTGCACCAGATCATCGCCCAGGGCAGCAACGATCCGGACTGGCCCAACCGCCCGAGTGCCGAGCGGGCGCGACTCCTCGCCGAGGCGCTGGTCAAGGACGCCGGACCGCGCGTCGAACTCGACGCGCTGGCGCGGCGCAACCTCGGCGTATTCGAAACATTTGCGCAGATCCGCCACCGCTACGGCCGCCGCGCGATCGGCTGCTTCGTCGTCAGCGGCACCGAAGGGGCGGACGACGTGCTCGCCGCACTGCTGCTGGCGCGCTGGGCATCGGTCTTCGACAAAGATAGCGGCGAAGTGACGCTCGACATCGCACCGCAGTTCGAGTCGATCGGTGCGCTCGAACGCGGCGGCTCGATCATGCAGCAGCTGCTCACCGAACCGGCCTACGCGCGCCATCTGGCGGGCCGCGGCGGCCGCCAGCACGTACTGCTCGGCTACTCCGACAGCAACATGGAAGCGGGCCCGTGCGCGTCTCGCTTCGCGCTGCACCAGGCGCAGCGCTCCCTGGCCGACGCGCTCGGCGCGACGGCCCAGCGCTTCTCGCTGATGCACGTGCGCGGCGCGAGTCTCGCACGGGGCGGCACGCGCATCGATCAGCTGGTCAAATCCGCCCCGGCGGGCATCGCCAACGGCGTGCTGCGCCTGCGCGAGCAGGGCGAGACCATCAAGCAGGGCTACGGCCTGCGGCCGATCGCCATGCGCACCCTGGAGCGCGCCTTCAACGCGATCAGTCTCGCCACGGCGCGGCGGGCGGTGGAACCGGCCCCGGCGTCCTACATCGAATGCGCGGCGACGATCGCCGCGGCCAGCCGCGACGCATACCGCGCGCTCGTCTATGAACAGCGCGACTTCTACGAGTTCTTCCGCGCCATCACACCGATCGACGTCATCGAACGGATGCAGGTCGGCTCGCGCGCGGTTCACCGTCTCGAGGGCAACGGCATCGAAGGCTTGCTGCCGGTCCCGTGGGTGTTCGCCTGGACGCAGACGCGCCATTTGCTGCCCGCCTGGTTCGGCGCCGGCACGGGCCTGAAGCGCGCCGCGCAGCGGCACGGCGCCGACACTCTGCGCACCCTGTACCGGGAGTGGATGTTCCTGCGCAGCATGATCGACGACATCGAATCGATGCTCGCGCGCACGGACCTCGAGATTGCCGCGGCATACCTTGCGCTCGTACCTGAGCCGCTCAGGCCCTTCGCCGAGGTCATCCGCGCCGAATACGAACTGACCCGCGAGCAACTGCTCGCCGTAACGGACAGCACCGAGCTGCTCGATCGCGAGCCGATGCTGCAACGTGCGATCCGCCTGCGCAATCCGTACATCGATCCGATGAACCTGATGCAGGTCGATCTGCTCGCGCGCTGGCGCGCCGGCGGGCGCGCCGACCGCGACCTGTTCGAGGCGCTGCTGGTGAGCACCACCGGCATCGCGCAAGGTCTGCAGAGCACCGGATGAGCCCCGCCATGATCGAGATCCGCCCGGCCACCGAGGCCGACACCGCACAGATCCTCCAGTTCATCCGCGAACTCGCCCGCTACGAGCGACTCGAGCACGAGGTGGTCGCCACCGAGGCGCAGCTGCGCGAGACGCTGTTCGGTCCACGCCCCTACGCGGAAGTGCTGATCGCGAGCGCCGCGCACGAGCCGGTCGGGTTCGCGCTGTTCTTTCACAACTACTCGACGTTCAGAGGTCAGCCCGGCATCTACCTGGAGGACCTGTACGTCAAGGAACACATGCGCGGTCAGGGCGTTGGCCGGCAACTGCTGCGCCAACTGGCGCGTCTCGCCATCGAGCGGCGCTGCGCGCGTCTGGAGTGGGCCGTGCTAGAGTGGAACGCGCCCTCGATCGCGTTCTACCGCAATCT
>JAKADE010000589.1 GCA_021820785.1 Pseudomonadota bacterium | reverse complement strand
CGGCAGCGCCGAGGAGGCCGAGCGCCTCGAGGTGAACGACCCGTCCCGCCTCGCGTTCGTGACCCAGACCACGCTCTCGGTCGATGACACCATCGAGATCGTCGGGACGTTGAAGCGGCGTTTCGCCGAGCTCGCGACCCCGCGCAAGGAGGACATCTGCTATGCGACGCAGAACCGCCAGGATGCGGTGAAGAAGCTGCTCGCCGATTGCGACATCCTGATTGTGGTCGGCTCGCGCGCCAGCTCCAACTCCAACCGGCTGCGCGAGCTCGGCGAGCGCGCCGGCGTGCCGGGGTACCTGGTCGACGGACCGCAGGACATGAAGCGCGAGTGGTTCGAGGGCAAGCGCTGCGTCGGTCTCACCGCGGGGGCCTCGGCGCCCGAGGTGCTGGTGCGCGCCGTCCTCGATCAGCTGCGCGATTGGGGTGCTGAGGTGCCGCGCGAAGTTGCCGGGCGCGAGGAGACGATCACCTTCGGTCTGCCGCGCGAGCTGCGCCGGGCCTAGCGCCCGGCGTAGAGGGACTTCTTCAGCTTCCAGCGCTTGTGCGACCACGGCCAGTCGGCCGGGGCGGCGCGGATCTGCGCCTCCACCGCCTGCACGTAGCGCTCGGTGAGCTCGCCGGGTTCGAGTCGCTCGCCGGCGCCGGCGAGCGGCACGAAGTGCATTTCGTAGAAGCCGCGCCGCACGCGCCGCATGGCGATGAAGAACACCGGGAAGCGCGTGACGCGCGAGATTTCCTCCGGGCCCATGAAGAACGCGGTGTCGCGGTTCAGAAAGCGCGTCCAGTGCTTGCGCTCGCTCGTGGTCGGCTCCTGGTCGGCCACCATGGCCACCGCGCGCGTCACCGCGCCGCGCTTGAGGATGTCTGCGAGCAGCTGCTTGGCCGGGATCAGGCGGCAGCCGAAGCGGCTGCGGACTTTCTTCATCTCCCGCTCGGCCCAACGATCCACCAGCGGCTTGTACGCCGCATCGAGCGGATAGCCGAGCTCGAGCGACAGCCCGAGCAGCATCCATTCCCAGTTGCACTGGTGAGCCGCCGCGAGCAGCACCGAGCGTCCCGCCGCCAGGTGCTCACGCGGTGCCTCGAGGTTCACGATCCGCACCCGGCGGCGGATCTGCGCCTCGGGGAGCGTCGCCGACTTGATCACCTCGACCAGCATGTCCGCGAAGCCCTGGTAGTACTGGCGGCGGACCTGGCGCATGCGCGCCTCGTCCCAGTCGGGAAAGGCACGCGAGAGGTTCTCGCGCACCACCGCGTCGCGGTACGGGAACACCCGAAATGCCAGCCACCCCAGCAGGTCGGCCACCCGGTAGAGCAGCGCAAGCGGCAGGCGCGAGACTAAGCGCACCCACCAGACCGGTCGTACGGCTGAGGCGGCGGGGGGCTGCGCGGACGGCAGCTCGGGATTCGCGGTGTGAGGCTGTTCGGTCATCGTGACGGCGGTGTGCGCTCCTGCGGCCCGTGCGCCGCGGCCGGGGCATGGTAGCGGCCCCGGCCGCGCATGCAAGCGCGACCCGCCGGCAGGGTATCAGAGGCTATACTGAGACCCCGATCACGCGGGCACTCCAGGTGACCTGCTAGGTTCGGTAGCGATGTCACGGCGGCTTTCCCCTTCCGCCGATGAGCTGCAACGACTGCTGGGGGCGCTGCTCGGCCTCAGGGCCGGTAGCGGCAACCGTCTCCCGGGGTTTGCCGAACCGATCCTCGTATTGCTGGGGACTCGGCCGCAGGCCGCGGTGAAGATGGGTGAGCTGCGTGAACGACTGGGACTCGGTCAGTCACGTGCGAGCCGGCTCTGTGCCGCGCTCAAGCGTGCCGGTCTGGTGGACATCACCGCGGCCGACGACGACCGCCGAGCCTCGTGGGTGCAGCTGACTCCGGCAGGGCGCGAGCTCATCGAAGCCAGTGCGAGCGCATTGCGCGCAGACCTCCACCCCGGCGCATAAATCCGCATACGGTTTGATCTGGTTTCGGATCCGATGGTGCGGCGGCGCCGGGAAGTCTTGACTCCGGAGCATGCTCCAGGCCGTAGCATCCGGCGCATCCTCTCCGGGTGCCGGAGGCCGTCCGCAGGAGCCGACCGTGGCCGTTCCCGCCGAAAAAATGACTGCCGATCGCGTGAGTCTGCCCGTCGAGGGCATGACCTGCGCCAGCTGTGTCTCGCGGGTCGAGCGTGCGCTGAACGCGCTGCCGTCCGTCGAGGCGACCGTGAATCTCGCCACGGAGCGGGCCGATGTGCACTTCGATGCCGAGCGCGTGAGCGTCGAGCAGATCGCCGGCGCGGTGCGCGCCGCGGGCTACGAGGTGCCGCAGGAGACCTGCGAGCTGGCCATCTCCGGCATGACTTGCGCGACCTGCGCGCTGCGGGTGGAGAAGGCGCTGCGCGGCGTACCGGGCGTGCTCGGCGCAGCCGTGAACCTGGCCACCGAGCGCGCGACCGTCGAGACCGCCGGTGCGGCCGTCTCGCAAGCGGCACTCCTCGAGGCGGTGCGGCGCGCCGGCTACGACGCGCAGCTCACGGGCGGTGCGGCACGCGAGGCGCGCCTCGCGGCCGAGCAGGCTCGCCGCTTCCGCCACGAGAGCCTGCGCCTCGGTGCCGCGGCGCTGCTCAGCGCACCGCTGCTGCTGCCGATGCTCGGGGTGGCGCTGCCCGGGGCGCTCGAGCTCGCACTCGCCACGCCGGTGCAGTTCGTCATCGGCGCGCGCTTCTACCGCGGAGCCTGGAAGGCGCTGCGCGCCGGCACGGGCAACATGGATCTGCTGGTCGCGCTCGGCACCTCGGCGGCCTTCTTCTACAGCCTCTGGCTGCTGCTGATGCGCGTCCATCCGGCGCTGTATTTCGATTCGGCCGCGGTGGTGATCGCGCTGGTCAGTGCCGGCAAGTGGCTCGAGGCACGCGCCAAGCGGGCCACTACGCTCGCGATCCGCGAGCTGATGTCGTT
>JAKADE010000588.1 GCA_021820785.1 Pseudomonadota bacterium | reverse complement strand
AAACGTCGTGCTGCTTGGACCGCCTGGAGTTGGCAAAACCCACCTTGCCATCAGTCTGGCGATCACCGCTGCGCAGCGCGGACGGCGCGTCTATTACGGCACCTTGGTTGACCTGATCCGATCACTCGAGGAGGCACAGGCCGCAGGACAACTCTCCCGCCGCTTAGCTGTCCTCACTCATCCCTCACTCCTGGTGGTCGATGAGATCGGCTATCTGCCGATCTCGCACTCCGGCGCGGTGCTGTTCTTCCAGCTGATCAACCGCCGCTACGAGAGCGCTTCCACGATACTGACCTCGAACAAAGGCTTCGAGGAATGGGGCGAGGTGCTCGGCGATGAGGTCATGGCCGCCGCCCTGATCGACCGGGTACTGCATCACTGCCATCTGGTAAACATCCGCGGCAACAGCTATCGGATGCGCCACCACCTGGAGTTGCATCGAACCCTCAGAGCCGATCTCGAACAATCTGCCGAGACTGCGCTGCCGCCAAGACGATCAAGGGCCGGGAGCACCAAGAGAGTCTAGAAAAGTGTGCAATTTTCGCCCGCCACATCTGTGCAGTTTTCGTCCGGCGTTGACAGGCTGAGTCCCTGTGTACGCGCCTTTGCACGCGCGGCGGCAAGATGTCGTAGTCGTCGGGCTGTAGCGGAATCATCGTCGTCGGGGCATAGCGGATTGGTCTGCGAGTCGGTCTGCGAAGTCATTGCGGTTCACCTCGTAAGGAGCGCCCGTGACTGGCCGCTCTTGTTCGATGTGTAGTCACCGCATTTTTTAAACTTGAATTAGAGGCGGAGGGCATCGGCGACATGTCGCCGATGCCTGTAAAAACAATAACAGACAGTTGTCGAGCGGTGCTCGACAACTGTATGCACCGATGTCGCTCGCATGCGAGCTTCATCGGGGAAAGGCGGGGAGGGCGGGCCACGCTGCGCGTGACAACCCGGCACTTCCCTCGCGTTGCTCGGCTGCGAAGACGCAGGTACCGGGTTGTCACGCGTCGAGCCAGTCGCCCCCGTCCGCGCAAAGCTGCGGTCGGGGACCCCCTCGCGACTGTCTCTCAGCCGTGACCCGCCGGGGCTATGCCCCCCATGGTGCGAGCTTCGCCGCCCCCAATCGCCGCCGAGCCGTCGATTGGGGACCCTAGTCTGGCGATATGCCAGAGTGATGAGCGGTTGCGAATTATCTCTCAGGACCTCTGGGAGGCCGTCAAACGACGTCAGAATGGCATCTCTTCCATGACGGGGAAGCTCCGTGGTGCATTGGCGAAGGCGAGCGGTCGCCCCCCTCGGCACTTGCTGAGTGGGCTGCTGCGCTGCGCGGAATGTGGCGGCGGGTTCCGCTGCGTGAATGGCCGCGAATACGGATGTGCGAGCCATCGGGACGGTCGCAGCTGCGGAAACGCCATCCGTTTACCGATCGCATTGGCGGAGTCAAAGCTCCTTGGTGCGCTGCGGGACGAAATTTTATCTCCTGCGGGAGTTGCGTTGCTCGAGGCGCGCAATCGGGAGCACTGGCAGACGGAGTGTGAGACTCGTGCTCGCCCAGCAGCCGCGGATTCGGAAGAGCTTGCGCGGAAACGAGCGGAGATCGAGCAACTGCGCAACCTGATGAAGACGGGTGCACTGTCGCAGACGGTGGCCATGGCGGCGATCGAGAAGGCCGAAGAAGAGACTCATTTACTCCGACGCACGCGGACCGAGGGCGACGACCAGGAGCAAGTGGCGAGATTGATTCGGGCGCTGCCACGGGCCGCTGAGGCGCTGCGTGAGCGCATCAGTCGCGGCAACCTGGGGCTGCAAACGCCGACGTCGATCGCCGAGGCACGGGACGTTCTATTCGGAATGTTCGGCGGTAAGGTGGGCCTTCGCCCGGCGCCCGTGCAGGAAGGGGAGCAGCCCTACCTGATTGCCCGCGTGGGGCTCAATCGACACATTTTGCTGAACGCCGCAGCTGAAGCTGCAGGCTGTGTCAAATGTGGTAGCGGGGGCAGGATTTGAACCTGCGACCTTCGGGTTATGAGCCCGACGAGCTGCCAGACTGCTCCACCCCGCACCAGGAAGGGGGCGGATTGTACGGGCCCTGCGGGGATCCGGCAAGGCTTTTTCAGCAGATTCTTTCGGTACCGATTTGGCGCTGAATCGGCGTCGATCATCCGCGATCGAGCGCGATTTCCAGACTTGAAATCACTAGCTGAGCGCTGCGCGCAATTGAGCGGCCAAGTTTGAGGCTGCGCCCTGATCAATCGGCTGCATGGGCCAGCGGATGCCTAGGCCGCTCGCGCCATTGGGCTTCGGGATGATGTGAAAGTGAACGTGCGCAATCGCCTGGTGCGCGCCCGCCCCATTGTTTTCGAGCACGTTGTATTCGTGCACGCCGGTCACGTCGATGACGGCCCGGCAGATGCGCGGCAGCACGCGCCCCAGGGCCGCGGCGGAGTCCTCCGAAAGCGCATCGAGCGTGGCGGCCGGCTCCTTCGGGATGACCAGCGTGTGCCCGGTGCTCAGCGGATTGATGTCGAGGAAGGCCAGTACGCGCTCATCTTCGTACACCTTGTGGCAGGGGATTTCGCCGCGAATGATCTTGCTGAAGATGGTCTCTGCCATGGGACGCTCGCTCAGTGGGGCCCGGCGCCCATTGTCGCTCAAGCCCGGGCGCTTGGGGATGCTTACGCGAGCTGCCGCACGGCATTGTGCAGGCGTATGGTGCGCAGAAGGGGTGTTCCGGATCGGGACATCCCGGCCGGCACGCGCGTGCGGCGTGCGCATCCGTGCTGCATCCGCGATGCGCACCGGTAGACTGGTGAGACGCTGAGTTCAAACGTTGGGAGCGCTATGAAGACGAAAGCCGCCATTGCCTTTGAGGCAGGCAAACCGCTTGAAGTGGTGACGGTGGACCTCGAGGGTCCGAAGGCCGGAGAGGTGCTGGTGCAGATCAAGGCGAGCGGGGTGTG
>JAKADE010000587.1 GCA_021820785.1 Pseudomonadota bacterium | reverse complement strand
CGAACAGCTGATGCATGTTGTCGTATTTGAAATCGAGCGAGCCTTCAAATGGGTAGGTCATCGGCAGATAGGTGAAGCGGAAGCGCATTCCGAAATGTCGAGCGAACACCGCGGCAAGGACCAGCGCCCGTCGGGACGCGTGCATTAACGCCGCTGAGAAGCTTCGCGAGAGGACCGCCATCGGTTCCGGGAGTGTCGTTCTTGGGTACGTACTCAGCTGCCCGTTGACGATGACGTACACTTTCGCCCCCTCCAGTTGCGGCAGATGCAGCGGCATGACGTCGGCGATGTTTGACGCGACGAAAAACGGCAGCGTCGTACCGCCATCTACATGCATCTCCTCGTACGTCCTTCCGCCACCCTGCACCCGGATCATGACGGGCGGAAACACGCCGGGAATGCTCGCCGATGCGACCAGCACCTTGGCGAACAGCTTGCGTGCAGCCGGACCACCGTGTTGCGCGATGAGACCCATGTTCCAGATCACCGATTCCTGCTTATCGAGGTCCGTCGTCGCCACGAGCAGCATGCGACCTTTGCGGGACTGTGCAGCCACCGCCCTGATCATGCGCCGCGTCACGAAGTGATCGACCATGGCAACCAGCGGGCCGCGACTATAGATGCCCGGGCGAAACAAGAACCCCAACCACGGCCGCCACTGCAGCAAATGGTCGGTTCGGTTGCTGTCAAATGCATCCTTCATTTGCGGATCCCAGGACGGACCCAGAAACGCGAACGGGGCGAGCAGCGCGCCGGCGCTGACGCCGGTCACTACCTGGAAATCGGTCCGCTGTCCGACGCGAGCCAGCCCGTAGAGGATCCCGGCTCCAAACGCTCCGCCCGCACCACCCCCAGATAAAGCGAGGAGGCGGATCGGGCCATGCGCAACGGCACTGAGGTTGCGCACAGTGCGGTTCAGGTGTGCGACAACGTAGTCACGATCGCTGCTGAGGAAGCGCACGTCGCGTGGAAATCCCGGCGGCGACACCTGATCGATCAGCTTCGGTGGTGCCGGCAGGCGGGGGTGACGCAGGCGGCCAGCACGCTCACGAGCAGCAGCCCAAGCACTGCACGTACAGAATGCCGCCACGGCGGCAACGTCATCCGGGTCCGACAGTCGGGCATTCTGAGCAGCGATCCAAACATCCCTGCAGACATAGTACCATCGGTCCCGAGGCATGGGCCCCAGACGGGCAGCCCTGTCCGGTTTTCAATGAAATAGTCCCTCAGAGAGGCTCGACGATGGGGAAAGTGCCGATGGCCCTGCGAAGACCACGCTTCATTGGATTCGCGCTCCTGGCGCTGCTGCTGTGCGGCGGCTCCCTGGTCTATGGTGTGATCTGGGGGATCCCGCAGTGGAACAGCGCTTTTCAGGGTGCACTGCAGCCCGTGATTGCGGCCTATGACGGCTGGTCAATCACCCTCGGTCTCGTCGGGATTGGTGCGCTCCTGGTCGGCGGTTCGCTGCTGCTCGGGTGGCTCCGAGCGACGTTTGACTACGTCCTGCTCGCCCTCGGCTTTCTCAGCGCTCTCATATTCGTCTGGCTGGGCCTGCCGTCCGCGGTCGCTACGATGGTGGATGCCGCCGTGAGCTTCGTGGTCGTCGGCCTGTGCGCACTGCTGGTGGTCGCGGTGTTCGTCGGAGCCATTCGAGAGCGCCTCAGCAGACGCTATCGCGCCTAGTCAGTGTCGGGGTCCGGACCGGGTTCAGACGGTGACGCCTGGCGTTGGCGAGCCCCGAGCCCCAGGAGCATGGACGCCGCAACTGAGTACAGGCGACGGGACGGTCGTTGGCGCACAATGGTGTCGTTCGGACATTGCGAAGCGGATGCCGCACACCGCCGCTCACACTGCATCAGCCCTGGGGTACGATAATGGACTCCTCTGCCGTAGCCGATTCTGCGTTCTACCGGCGACTCTTCGCAGTCGCCGCGGCCGCTGTCCTCGGGTATCTGCTGCTCGAGATCCTAGCCCCGCTGAAGGATGCGCTTGGCTGGGGCACTGTACTGGCGTTTCTGCTTCACCCGCTGCATAAGCGGCTGACCGGTGTCTTCAAGGGACGCGCTGCACTCTCGGCGGGGCTTCTGACGGTGGCGACGCCGTTCGTGGTTCTGGCACCGGTATCAGTACTGTCCGTCATCTTCTTTGAACAGGCCATGGGCCTGCTCCGGTATCTGCGGGCGCACCCCTTTATTGGCTTCCCTGCGCTGATTGCGCGACTCGAACAGCATCCCTGGTTTGGTGCGTCGATTCACTGGATCGACCAGTATTTGCCTGCTGGAACGCTGAACGTGCACGACTGGATCGCCACTGCCACCACCGGAATCCTGCGTTCCGCGGCCGCGGCAAGCGGCAACGTCGCCTTCGTCCTGTTCGGAACCGTCATCAGCTTCTTCATGATGCTGTTCCTTCTCTTCTTCCTCCTGCGCGACGGCGAATCGTACCTCCGTCAGAGCGTGGCTCTCGTCCCCCTGCCGGCCGAACGGCGCGGATCGCTGTTGAAATACCTGGGCGACGTGACGCGGGCCGTCGTGTACGGCTCGACGGTAACCGCGATCGTCCAAGGACTGTTCGTCGCCGGCGGCTTTGCTATTGCCGGACTGCCCTCGCCGATGGTGTTCGGCGTCGTCGCAATGATCACCGCGTTGCTCCCGGCCGGCGCAACGGTCGTGCTCATACCTGCCGTCCTGTATCTCGCCGTGCAGGCACACTGGGGCGCCGCTTTGTTCCTTGCGCTGTGGAGCGCCGGCCTGGGCCTGGTCGAGAATATCGTGCGTCCATTGCTCACCGCACATCGTGCAAAAGTGTCGACCCTGGCGGTATTCGTCGGTGCCGTCGGCGGTGTCACCGCGTTTGGAATTCTGGGGTTGATCCTCGGCCCGGTGCTGCTCAGCTTCATTGTCGCTGTGATACGCTTTCTGACGGAGCAGCAACCGCTCGTCGTCAGCCGAGAT
>JAKADE010000586.1 GCA_021820785.1 Pseudomonadota bacterium | reverse complement strand
CGGAAAGAACCACGCCATCAACGCCGCGCCACCGACGCCCAACGGATCCTCGAGGCTCTGCCGTGGACCGGCACTGAATCCATCAATGGACATTCCGAAACTGGCCACCTTGACCCTGGACATGTAACACCTCTCGTTCGATGTGATGCCTGGCGATGTGCCGTGAAGAGAGCATCGCCGGATTAGCCGCAGACGCTTTGGTAGCCTCAGGTCGCCTGAAAGCTGCCCTTCGTAACCGATCGCTCCTGTGCGCAGTGGCGCAGGGTCACGTATATAAACTATGCGATATTATCTAATAAGAAATCGGGACATGCGTAACCTATGGTATGAGAGAGACTCCGGAATCTCGAGCCGCCCTTCGGTCGCTCGGCGGACCGCTGCGTCGCGCGCGTCTCGGGCGCAACGACACCATGGCTATTTTTGCCGAGCGGCTCGGCGTATCCGAGCGGACGGTGCGGGCGATGGAGCGCGGACAGCCCACTGTTCAGGTGGTATCTGGCTCGATGCCCTGTGGGTACTTGACGATCTGCAGGCCGTGGAGAAACTCCTCGAGTCTCGCGAGAGCTTGATCGAGCTGGCACGTCGCGAGGGCGCGTCCACGCCAACGAGCATCGAGGCGGCGCGGATGAAGCGTCTGTACGTCTGGGTGCGGACCACGGACGGCAGCCTCAGATTCGCCGGAGAACTCGCAACGACCGATCCTGTAAGCGACGGTCGATTCGAGTCGGAGTTCGAGTCCGCGGCCCCATGGGTTCGTGATTCTGCGGCGTTCCATCTCGATACGGTTTCCCTACCTCTGCACCCCTGGGACAATGGTTTCGGGCCGAACAGCTCTACCCACCGCGGAGGACCTGCACATGTTCCCGGCTGAAATGCTGCTGGCACTGCGTGGGGAAGGAATTGGCGTGCTGATGTTCACCGAGCCGCCTCAGGTGCCCGTACTCTCGAGTACCCTCCACACGCGATCGCTCACTACGCTGCGCACTGTGGTGGACATTGGGGCCGTCCCACCTAATGCCCTGACCATTGTGTCTCCGGTCTTGTGACCAAACTGGCGATACGCAGGTATGCAATGCAGCATCCGCCGATGCTGCGCCCATCATGGCGGGCCTACCCTTTCGCTTCCTCGGTCGACCGCCGTTACGTCGCGCTCACGTCCTGACCTGCTGACCCGGGTGCCAATCAGCAGTTCTCTGTCGCTCCGCGAAGGCTTCTTGCTGACCGGGTGGTGAGAAAAGCACCGCTAACACGCCGTCTTGTAGAGGCCAGGAGCGGAATCGAACAGCTGCACGCATCCTTGCGGTCCGCTTTACCATTGTGAATACAGTTGCTTGTGCGTGTTTTGACGCACTTTGACACCCTGCGGCTTCGTCTCCGGCGGCCCGTTTGTGCCTCGCAAGCCGCCGATTCGACCCCTCAGCACCTTGAGAGGCAGCAGCCGCTCTCTGCAACCTGGGCTGACCGCGTAGTGAATGCCCGCATCCTGCCCGAAGCGGACGGTCGCCGACCGCGCTGAATTGCCTGCATCGGGATCGCGACGAGCGTTTGCAGGGGGCAATGGCATTCGCCTCATAGCCAGCGAGCGGTCGTATCCCCGGATCGGCGATACTTAGCGAAACATGGCGATTCCCGCGCGCGGTTGCACCGGGGTCGCTACAGGGGAGCTGCCATGCATCGTCGCTATGGGCTGTTGATTCTGCTCTCGGCCATTGTCGTGGCCGCGACCGTCTATGGGTGTTGGGGTTCCTTCCAACGGCGGCCACATCTACCATTCACGGTGCGCTGGGTCGGCGCCCACCACGCGCGCATCGAGCCGCTCCCGGGCCTGACGTCCGCCAGCCTGCACGCCGGTGACCGGCTCGATCTCACCGCGCAGCCGCGCGCGACGCGCATCGCATTGGTGGGAAACGATCTCATCAGTCCTCCGGCCTCGGCCCGCTATCCGCTGCTGATCGAGCGCGGCGCGGCCCAACTGCGCGCAACCGTGCAAGCGATCAACGGTCACCGCAGTGATTCTGCCTATTGGTTCGCGTGGATAACCCTGTGCTTATTAGCCATGTACGCATCCATCGCCCTGCTGGCGCTGTGGCGCGGCCATGATTGCGCGGCGTGGGGCCTGGCGTTCTGGGCGATGGCCGCACCACTCGCGTTTGCATTTGCAGTTCTGCCCGCCCGCGACAATTCCATCGCCCTGCTCACGCTGCTCGGCTATCTCGGCTTCAGCATGGCGGCGCGGATCGGCTTTTACGTGATGGCGGAATCCGTTGCGGGCCGCGCGATCCGCCCAAGGCAGCGCGCTCTGTGGCGCAGCCTGTTCGCCTTGGCCCTGGGCGCTGCGGCGGTCATCAACATAGGCGGCAAGCTTGCCGTCGTGACGGCGGGCTGGGCCGGCCTGATGCAGCCGTGGCTGCAATGGTTCATCCCCGCCAGCTACCTGGTCCCAGTTGCCCTGCTGGCCGTGAGCTTCCGTCAGGCCGGTGCACAGCAGCGCCAGCGACTGCGCTGGATGCTCGTAGGTAGCGTCGTGGTCGTGGGTGCGGTGTCCGTCTTCGACATTCCGCTGCCGCTGAGCTTTCTGGTCACAGCGCTACTGACCCAGGGACTGTCTACCCTCGCCGCCATCTTGTTTCTGTACGCCGTGCTGCGCCACCGGGTGGTCGATATCACGGTAGTGATCAACCGGGCGCTGGTCTATGCGCTGACCACCAGCCTGGTGCTGGGTCTGTTCGCGCTGCTGGAGAGCCTGATCGAGCGCACCGCGCTCGGCCGCAGTGCGAGCCTGCTGCTCGAGCTCGCCGTGCCGCTGGGGTTGGGCGTAGCCCTGAGCAGCGTGCACCGGCGCATCGAGGCGCTGGTCGACCGGTTCATCTTCCGCCGCCAGTACCGCGCCGAGACGGCCCTGCGTCGCTTCGGCGAAGACTGTGGCTTCATCCGCGAACCCGAGCGGCTGTTCAC
>JAKADE010000585.1 GCA_021820785.1 Pseudomonadota bacterium | reverse complement strand
GGACATTCCGAGCCGGCTCGCGAGCCGGGCAGGATTCCCGGGCTGCTTCGAGGGCTACGTCACCGAACTCGCCGGGGAATGGCTCGGCTCGCTGTCCTCTGCGGCGCTCGCCGAAGTGGAACTGTTCGCCTGCGGACCGACCCCGATGCTGGCGGCGGCCGCCCAGCTCGCCCGCCGCTATGCGGTGCCCTGTCAGGTGTCACTCGAGGAGTTCATGGCCTGTGGCGTCGGCGGCTGCGCCGGCTGCACCGTCCGGGTTCGTACTGCCGACGGGGACGCGATGAAGCGGGTGTGCGTCGACGGACCGGTCTTCGACGCGCTACAGGTATTCTGATCGGGCCATCGCCGCGGCGGCCGTCCCGCCGCGCGGTGCCTTGAGCCGGGCGGGGTCAATCTGCTCCCAACCCGCCTTGCGACACTCGCGAGGCAGCCGCGCTGGGCGTCAGCCGAAGTTGATCTTCGCCTCGAGATTGGCGCGCGAATCGGCGTTGGCGAGCGCATGGGCAAGCTCGACCCGGCCCTGCTTGTACAGCTCATGCAGCGCAGCGTCGAAGCTGCGGATGCCCTGCTCGGCGCTGCCCGCGATCGCCTCCTTCACCCCCACCACGTCACCCTTGTTGATCAGGTCCGCAATGTGCGGAGTATTGATCATGACTTCGACCGCAGCGACCCGATGGCCGTCCTTGCCCATCACCAGGCGCTGCGCGAGGATGCCGCGCAGGTACTGCGACAGATCGAGGAAGATCTGCGCATGCTGCTCGGATGGAAACATGTTGATGATGCGATCGAGCGTCTGAGCGCAGTTGTTCGCATGCAGCGTCGCGAGCACCAGATGGCCGGTGCCCGCAAGGTGGATCGCCGCTTCCATGCTCTCGCGATCGCGGATCTCCCCGACCAGGATCACGTCCGGGGCCGCGCGCAGCGCGCCGCGCAGCGCGCGCGCGAATGACTTCGTGTCGCTGCCCACCTCGCGCTGATTGACGATCGAGCGCTTGTTGGCATGCAGAAACTCGACCGGATCTTCGATGGTGAGGATGTGGTCGGAGGCCGTCTCGTTGCGCAGGTTGATCATGGACGCGAGCGTCGTGGACTTGCCCGAGCCGGCCGCGCCCACCACCAGCACCAGACCGCGCTTGTGCTGGGCCAGCTCCGCGACCGCCTCCGGCAGCCCCAGGGTCTCGAAGCGCGGCATCTCCGCGGTGATGTAGCGCAGCACCACCGCAGGGGAGCCACGCTGCATGAAAACGTTGACGCGGAAGCGGCCGAGGCCAGGCTCGGAAATCGCGAAATCGAGCTCGAGTTCGCGGGCGAATTCCTCGCGCTGCTCGGGCGTCATCAACGCAAGCGCCGCCTGGCGCACCATCGCCGAGCTCAGCACCTGCTTGTTGATCGGGTAGATCTGCCCTTCGATCTTGATCTTGATCGGCGCGTTGCTGGTAAAGAACAGATCGGATGCACGCCGCTCGACCATCAACTTGAACAGCGGCTTGGTGTTGATCTGCAGGGCCGCTTCATCGGCGCGCGGCTCGACTGCGGGCTCGAGTGACTCGGCACCGGACGGAGCGCTCATGAGGGTCGATCCTCCTGTTCGTCCATGATCGCCAGGCTCCCCTCGTCGAGCGACGGGGCATCACGGTGACTTTCGAGCTTCACCCGCAGCCTCAGCTCGTTCTTCGAGTCGGCGTTGCGCAGGGCATCCTCGTAGGAGATGAAGCCGGCCTCGTACAGCTCGAACAGCGACTGGTCGAAGGTCTTCATGCCGAGGCGGTTCGAGCGCGCCATCACGTCGCGGATCTTGACCACCTCGCCCTTGAAGATCAGGTCCTGGATCAGCGGCGAGTTGAGCATGATCTCCATCGCGGCAATGCGACCCGAGCCGCTCTCGCGCGGCACCAGGCGCTGGGAGACGAACGCGCGGATATTCAGCGACAGATCCATCAGCAGCTGCTCGCGCCGTTCGTCGGGAAAGAAGTTGATGATGCGATCCAGGGCCTGGTTGGCGTTATTCGCGTGCAGGGTCGAGAACACCAGGTGGCCGGTTTCGGCGAACTGCACCGCATACTCCATCGTTTCGCGGTCGCGGATCTCGCCGATATAGATGACATCCGGCGCCTGGCGCAGCACGTTCTTCAGCGCGATCTGCCAGGATTCAGTATCGACGCCGACGTCGCGGTGCGTAATGACACAGCCTTTGTGCTGGTGGATGAACTCGACCGGATCCTCCACGGTGACGATGTGCCCGCGGGTTTTCTCGTTGCGGTAGCCGATCATGGCCGCCAGCGTCGTCGACTTGCCCGAGCCGGTACCGCCGACCACCACCACCAGACCTCGCTTGGAGAGCGAGAGCTCCTTGAGAATCGGCGGCAGGTCCAGATCCTCGAAGCTCGGAATCTTGGCGTTGATCATGCGGATGACGCAGCCCGCAGCGCTCTGCTGCATGAATGCGCTGACGCGGAAGCGACCGATGCCCGGCGGCCCGATCGCGAAGTTGCTCTCTTTGGTGGCGTCGAACTCGCGCGTTTGACGGTCATTCATCAGCGAGCGGACCAGGGTGGCGGACTGCTCGGCGGTGAGCACCCGTTCGCTCTGCGGGCGCACCTCGCCGTCGATCTTCAGCGCCGGCGGAAAGCCCGCAGTGAGGAACAGGTCCGAGGCCTTGCGTTCGACCATGCGCCGCAGCAGATCATGAATCAGCTTGATGGCTTGATCGCGGTCCATGGGCATCAGGATTCACCCTTTCGGTTCACGGCTGCGCCGCTCGGGGCGGTCTCACAGGCTATCCTTGTTCTGGGCCTTGAAGCGCGCCTCTTCCTTGCTCACCTGGCCCTTGGCGAGCAGTTCCGCGAGGCACTGATCGAGCGTCTGCATACCCGAGGCCTGGCCGGTCTGGATCGCCGAGTACATCTGCGCGATCTTGCCTTCGCGGATCAGGTTGCGGATCGCCGGGGTGCCGATCATGATTTCGTG
>JAKADE010000584.1:301-2973 GCA_021820785.1 Pseudomonadota bacterium | reverse complement strand
GCGAAACACTGCGGCGACGCGCGAGTACTGCGCCAGAGTCTGGCGTTGCTGGGCACGTGCCAGGGCCAGATTGGCCCGCGCCTGAGCGATCTCCTGCGGCCGGCTGCCGTGCTGCAGACGCTCGAGCGCAGCCCGCTCAGCCGCCGCACGCGCCTCAGCCTGCGCCAACATCGGCAGCAGACGGCTGGTATCGAGCTGCGCCAGTGCCTCGCCGCGGTGCACCGAGTCGCCTTCCTGCACCGCGATGCTTTCGATACGGCCGCTGTCGTTGAATGCGAGGCTGACCTCGCGCAGATCCACGTTGCCGTAGAGCACGATCGCGCCGGGGCCGGCGGAGCGCCCGGCGTACCACCATAGCGCGAGACCCGCTGCGAGGATCACGCCCGCGCCGAGCGCGAGCCGAAGCCGCCGGCGCGCAGCGGGCGCGGCCGGCGGCTGCGCAGGATCGAGAGAGGGTGCGTTCACGTCCGGACTCCTGGAGCGACGAACCGATTTTCTATCGCTTGATACTTTTCTGTCAATTGATACTATTACGGATAAACCGAAACGGCGCAGGCCGCTCCCGAACGCACTCGATCCGGTGACTACCCCACGCATCCGCCGCACGCCGGCCGAATCCCCCCGCCCGCCGGCCCGCCGCGCCCGTACGCGCCGCTACGCCTGTGGCGATGACACTCGGCGGCGCATCCTCGAGACCGCGATCGAGCTGTTTGCGCATCTCGGCTACCCGGGCGCCTCGACCCGTGCCATCGCGCATCGCGCGCGCGTCAGCCTGCCGGCTCTGCAGTACTACTTCGGCGGCAAGCCCGGCTTGCACCGCGCGTGCATCGAGTACATCACCGAAGACGTGCGCGCGCGGCTCGAACCGCCGGCCGAGCGGGCGCAGCGGGCGCTCGGTGCCGGCCGACTGACGCGCAAACAGCTGCTGCAGCTGCTGCGCGGCCTGATCGAGCCCTTGCTCGAGGGGCTGGCCAGTGAGCGGCCGGGGAGCTGGGCGCTGTTCTTCGCCCGCGCTCAGAGCGAGCAGAATGAGGCCCTCGACGCCATACACGAGCGCATCGGCGGGCGCCTGGTCACGCTGCTCACCGAGATCATCGGCCGGCTGCTCGGCGAGGCGGCGCCGCCGCCCGAGCCGCGCGTGCGCGCCGTGGCCATCGTCGCGCAGATCATGCTGGTCGGGCGCTCCCGGCCGATGGTGCTGCGCTCGCTCGGCTGGCCGGACATCGCCGGGGAGCGGCTCGCGACGCTGCAGAACGTTCTGTGGCGCAGCATCGAAGCGAGCCTGGGCGGCCCCTGATCGGCGCCGTGCGGGACTCCCCGCCGGGCCTGCGCCGCGGTACGATTACCGTACCCACCATCGCTGCTCGTCGTGCCGCCCCCCAAATCCCCGCCCTGCCCTGCCCCCGCCCCGCACCGCCCCACGCGCGCCGAGGATGCGCTCTACCGTGCCGGCGATCCGGACTTCATGACGTCGCTGGCGCGCGGGCTGCACGTCATCCGCGCCTTCGCCGGGCTCGACTGCCGGCTCACCATCGCCGAAGTCAGCCGCGCCACGGGATTGACCCGCGCGGTGGTCCGCCGCTGTCTGTACACGCTGCGCGAACTCGGCTATGCCGCAAGCGACGGCCGTTCCTTCTATCTGCAGCCGCGGGTCCTCAGCCTCGGCTATGCGTATCTGTCCACCGCGCCGCTCAGCACCGCCGCGCCGCCGATCCTGCAGGAGCTGAGTGAGCGGATCGGCGAGGCCACCACCGTCGCGGTGCTCGATGAGGACGCGGTGGTCTACGTGGCGCGCGCCTCGACCCCGCGCATCATGTCGGTGACGCTCGGCGTCGGCAGCCGTCTGCAGGCGTACTGCACGGCGCTCGGTCGGGTGCTGCTCGCGAACCTGCCGCCGACACAGGCCGATGCGTTGCTCGCGTGCACGGAGCTGACCGCGCACACCCGCTTCACGGTCACCTCGCGCGAGCGGCTGCGGGAGATTCTCGCCGAGGTTCGCGCCGCGGACTTCGCGCTGAACGATCAGGAACTGGAGATCGGCCTGCGCTCGCTCGCCGTGCCGGTGCGCAACGTGGTCGGCGCCACGGTTGCGGCGATGAACGTCAGCGCCCAGGCCTCGCGCCTCTCCAGCCACGAGCTGATCGAGAGCGTGCTGCCGGCACTGCGCGCGGCCGCCGAGCGACTCGGCAGCCAACTCGCGCCGTAACACGCGTTCCCGGCGGCGGCGGCCGCGCGTACACTGCGCGGATGTTCCGCTCCCTCACACCGGCCGTACTCGGCCTGATCATCGCCAACGTGGCGATCTTCCTGCTCGAGCAGGTGGTGCCGGCCTCCCTCGTCCTGCGCTTTGCGCTCTGGCCGCTCGGCCCGAGCTTCCACCTCTGGCAGCTGGTGACCTACGCATTCCTGCACGGCAGCTGGTGGCACATCTTCGGCAACATGTTCGGGCTGTTCGTGTTCGCCCCGGCGCTCGAACAGTACTGGGGCAAGCGGCGCTTCCTCTTGTATTATTTCGTGTGCGTGATCGCCGCGGCGCTGACGCAGATCGCCGTGCAGCACGCCACCGGCAGCCACGAACCGACGATCGGCGCCTCCGGTGGCGTGTTCGGCGTGCTGCTCGCCTTCGCCATGCTGTTCCCGCGCGCGCGGCTGTTGCTGATCCTGCCACCGAT
>JAKADE010000584.1:0-291 GCA_021820785.1 Pseudomonadota bacterium | reverse complement strand
GTACTGCTCTACGGGCTGCTCGAACTGTTCTTCGGTGTCACCGGCACCGAACCGGGCATCGGACACTTCGCACATCTGGGCGGCATGCTCGGCGGGGCGATCCTGATGCTCTACTGGCGCTCACGCGCCTCGCGCGGCACCTGGCGGCCCGGTTAGCGGGAACTTTTGCGGCCGCCGGGAACTCTATGGCAGCCTGAGTCAGGAGGCGCCATGATCAAGACCGAGCAGCTGTGCAAGCGCTACCCCGCCGTGACGGCCGTCGAGGACGTCACGTTCGAAGTCCGGCCGGGC
>JAKADE010000583.1 GCA_021820785.1 Pseudomonadota bacterium | reverse complement strand
CTCCGGCAGCCCCAGCGTCTCGAAGCGCGGCATCTCCGCGGTGATGTAGCGCAGCACCACCGCAGGGGAGCTCCGCTGCATGAACACGTTGACGCGGAAGCGCCCGAGGCCGGGCTCGGAAATCGCGAAATCAAGCTCGAGCTCGCGGGCGAATTCCTCGCGTTGCTCGGGCGTCATCAACGCGAGCGCCGCCTGGCGCACCATCGCCGGACTCAGCACCTGCTTGTTGATCGGGTAGATCTGCCCTTCGATCTTGATCTTGATCGGCGCATTGCTGGTAAAAAACAGATCGGACGCGCGCCGCTCGACCATCAGCTTGAACAGCGGCTTGGTGTTGATCTGCAGCGCCGCCTCATCGGCGCGCGGCTCGGCCGCGGGCTCGAGCGGCTCAGCGCCGGACGGCGCGCTCATGAGGGCCGATCCTCCTGTTCGTCCATGATCGCCAAGCTCCCCTCATCGAGCGACGGGGCATCACGATGACTTTCGAGCTTCACCCGCAGGCGCAGCTCGTTCTTCGAGTCGGCGTTGCGCAAGGCATCTTCGTAGGAGATGAAGCCGGCCTCGTACAGCTCGAACAGCGACTGGTCGAAGGTCTTCATGCCGAGGCGGTTCGAGCGCGCCATCACGTCGCGGATCTTAACCACCTCGCCCTTGAAGATCAGGTCCTGGATCAGCGGCGAGTTGAGCATGATCTCCATCGCCGCAATGCGGCCCGAGCCGCTCTCGCGCGGCACCAGACGCTGGGAAACGAAAGCCCGGATGTTCAGCGACAGATCCATCAGCAGCTGCTCGCGCCGTTCGTCGGGGAAGAAGTTGATGATGCGATCGAGGGCCTGGTTGGCGTTGTTCGCGTGCAGGGTCGAGAACACCAGGTGGCCCGTTTCGGCGAACTGCACCGCATACTCCATCGTTTCGCGGTCGCGGATCTCGCCGATGTAGATGACGTCCGGCGCCTGGCGCAGCACGTTCTTCAGCGCGATCTGCCAGGACTCGGTATCGACGCCGACGTCGCGGTGCGTAATGACGCAACCTTTGTGCTGGTGGATGAACTCGACCGGATCCTCCACGGTGACGATGTGCCCGCGGGTTTTCTCGTTGCGGTAGCCGATCATGGCTGCCAGCGTCGTCGACTTGCCCGAACCGGTGCCGCCGACCACCACCACCAGACCGCGCTTGGAGAGCGAGAGCTCCTTCAAGATCGGCGGCAGGTCCAGATCCTCGAAACTCGGAATCTTGGCATTGATCATGCGGATCACGCAGCCGGCGGCGCTCTGCTGCATGAATGCGCTGACGCGAAAGCGCCCGATGCCCGGCGGCCCGATCGCGAAGTTGCTCTCCTTGGTGGCGTCGAACTCGCGCGTTTGACGGTCGTTCATCAGCGAGCGCACCAGGGTGGCGGACTGCTCGGCGGTGAGCACCCGTTCGCTCTGCGGGCGTACCTCGCCGTCGATCTTCAGCGCCGGTGGAAAGCCCGCCGTGAGGAACAGGTCCGAGGCTTTGCGCTCGACCATGCGCCGCAGCAGATCATGAATCAGCTTGATGGCTTGATCGCGGTCCATGGGCATCAGGAAGCACCCTTTCGGTTCACGGCTGCTGCGCTCGGGGCGGTCTCACAGGCTGTCCTTGTTCTGGGCCTTGAAGCGGGCCTCTTCCTTGCTCACCTGGCCCTTGGCGAGCAGTTCCGCCAGACACTGATCGAGCGTCTGCATACCCGAGGCCTGGCCGGTCTGGATCGCCGAGTACATCTGCGCGATCTTGCCTTCGCGGATCAGGTTGCGGATCGCCGGGGTGCCGATCATGATTTCGTGGGCCGCCACCCGGCCGCCGCCCATGCGCTTCAGCAGCGTCTGGGAGATGACTGCGCGCAGCGACTCCGACAGCATCGAGCGGACCATGTCCTTCTCGGCGGCCGGGAATACGTCAACGATGCGGTCGATGGTCTTGGCCGCCGAGCTGGTGTGCAGCGTGCCGAAAACCAGGTGGCCGGTTTCGGCGGCGGTCAGCGCCAGCCGGATCGTCTCCAGGTCGCGCATTTCTCCGACCAGCACCACGTCGGGGTCTTCGCGCAGTGCCGAACGCAGCGCTTCGCTGAAACCGAGCGTGTCGCGGTGCACTTCGCGCTGATTCACCAGGCAGCGCTTCGATTCGTGCACGAATTCAATGGGGTCTTCGATGGTGATGATGTGATCGGGTCGGTTGTCGTTGCAGTGATTGACCATGCCGGCGAGCGTGGTCGATTTGCCCGAGCCGGTGGGACCCGTGACCAGCACCAGTCCGCGCGGCAGCATGCACAGGTCGCGGAAGATCTTCGGCGCGTTCAGGTCATCGAGCGAGAGGATGTTCGAGGGGATCGTGCGGAACACGGCGCCGGCGCCGCGGTTCTGGTTGAAGGCGTTGACGCGAAAGCGCGCCAACTTCGGGATCTCGAAGGAAAAATCGGTCTCGAAGAACTCCTCGAATGCCTTCCTCTGCTTGTCGTTCATGATGTCATACACCATGCTGTGCACTTCCTTGTGCGCCAGCGGTGGCATATTGATCCGCTTCATGTCGCCGTCGACGCGGATCATGGGCGGTACCCCGGCCGACAGGTGCAGGTCGGAGGCGTTGTTCTTGACGGCGAAGGCCAGCAGTTGCGCGATATCGACCATCGGGTCTCCGATCGAAGTCGGGTGGGGCGCTGCCTGCGCCGGACCGGTCGTTGCAGTATAACGGAGGGGTTCGGTCATCCATATGATAAGGGCTTCGCAGAATTTGCCCGAGCGCGTGCGAGTCGTGCGCGCCGAGATCGCCGCTGCCGCGGCGAGCGCCGGACGAAATGTGTCCGACATCACACTTCTGGCCGTGTCCAAGGCCCAGCCCGCCGAGGCGGTGCGCGCCGCGTTCGCCGCGGGGCTCACGGACTTCGGCGAGAGCTACCTGAACGAAGCGCTCGCCAAGCTCGAGGCACTTAAGGACCTGCCGCTCACCTGGCAC
>JAKADE010000582.1 GCA_021820785.1 Pseudomonadota bacterium | reverse complement strand
CAAGGCCTGAGACGGCCACGCCGGATCGCGGCCCGCCCCGGCGGCGGGCGCTCCGGCGCCGTAGGGCGTCGAGTTCAGCCAAGACGGGTCACCAGACGGGTAGAGTGTGAGCAAACGTCGAGTCGTGGTCACGGGACTGGGCATCATCTCGCCGGTGGGCAGCACCGTGGAGAAGGCCTGGAAGGCCATCCTGGCCGGTCAGAGCGGCATCGGGCCGGTACAGCGTTTCGATGTGTCGGCGTTCCCGGTGCGTTTTGCCGGGGAAGTGCGCGACCTGGATCTCGAGTACTACTTCGATCCGAAGGAAGTGCGGCGCATGGACGACTTCATGCACTACGGCGTCGCCGCCGGGGTGCAGGCAGTCGAGGATGCCGGACTCGATTTCAACAAGCTCGATGTCACGCGCTGCGGGGCGGTGTGCGGGGCCGGCATCGGCGGCCTCGGCACGATCGAACGCGAGTTCGCCGAGTACGTCAAGACGGGCAATCCGCGCAAGATCTCCCCGTTCTTCGTGCCTGCCAGCATCATCAACATGATCGCCGGGCACCTGTCGATCCGCTTCGGACTGAAGGGCCCGAACCTCGGGGTGGTGACGGCCTGTACCACCTCGACGCACGCGATCGGGTTGGCGATGCGCACGCTGCAGTATGGCGATGCCGACGTGCTGATCGCCGGCGGCGGCGAGATGGCAACCACGGTGTGCGGCCTGGCGAGCTTCGCGCAGGCCAAGGCGCTCTCGCGGCGCAACGACGATCCGCAGCGCGCCAGTCGGCCGTGGGACCGTGACCGCGACGGCTTCGTGCTCGGCGACGGCGGCGGGGCGGTGATCCTCGAGGAACTCGAGCACGCCCGCGCGCGCGGCGCAAAGATCTACGCCGAGCTCATCGGTTTCGGCATGAGCGGGGATGCCTACCACATCACGCTGCCGCCGGAGGACGGCGAGGGCGCACGGCTCGCCATGGCGAACGCGCTGCGGGATGCGGCGATCAACCCCGAGGACGTGCAGTACGTCAATGCGCATGCCACCTCGACGCTGGCCGGTGACAAGGCCGAGACGCTCGCGATCAAACGTGCCTTCGGCGAGCACGCGCGGCGTCTGGCGGTGAGTTCCACGAAGTCCATGACGGGGCATCTGCTCGGGGCCGCCGGCGTGGTGGAGGCGATCTTCTCCATCCTCGCGCTGCGCGATCAGGTGGCGCCGCCGACCATCAATTACGACACACCCGATCCGGACTGCGATCTGGATTACGTTCCCAACACGGCTCGGCAGATGCCGATCGACATCGCGCTGTCGAACTCCTTCGGGTTCGGTGGCACGAACGGGTCGGTGATCTTCAAGCGCTTCACCGGCTGATTCGCGCCGGCGCGCCACAGTGCCGGTTCGCGTCCTGGACCTCGAGCCGCGGGTGCTCAGGGCACTTGCGGCGCAGGACCGGCGCCGTTATCCGCTGCTGCTCGACAGCGCGGCACAGGGGCCGCTCGGACGCCTCAGCGTGCTGCTCGCCGCGCCCCAGGGCGCGCTGTGGCTCGATGCGCACGGGCGGCTCGGGGCAGAGGGCCGCGTGCCGCCCGGCGTGCTCGCCGGTGAACACTTCCTCGACGCCCTGGAGCGCTGGTGGCGGGCCGAGCGCACCGCGGCGCCGGGGACGCTGCCTCCCTTCAGCGCCGAGTGGTCCGGGGGCTGGGCCGTCTACCTCGGCTATGAGCTCGCCGCGCAGATCGAGCCGCGCCTCACGCTGCCGCCGTCCACTTTTCCAGTGCGCGCCTTCGCGCTGCGGTGTCCCTGCGCGCTGGTGTACGACCACGAGGCGGGCACGCTGCGGGCGCTTGCCGAGCCCGGCGCTGCGGCACATCTGTCGCGACTGGCCGACGATGCGCAGCGCTGCGCGTCGGCCCTGCGCGCCGAGGCGCCGTCTCGCAGCCCGATCGAGGCGATCGAGGAGGAACCGCCGCAGCGGTTTCTCGAGCGCGTGCAGCGCGCTCGAGACGCCATCGCCGCCGGGGAAATTTATCAGGCGAACCTCTCGCGCCGCTGGCGTGCGCGGGTGCATTCCGGGGCGAGTCTGGCGGACCTCTACGAGCGGTTGCGCGCGGCGAACCCCGCACCGTTCGCGGCCTGGGCACAGTGGGGCGATGCGTCGATTCTCAGCTCCTCGCCCGAGCGGCTGGTGCGCATCGTCGACGGCCGCATCGAGACGCGGCCGATTGCCGGCACGGTGGCGCGCAGCGGTGCGCCCGAGGCACACGCGCGCGAGATCGAGACACTGCTCTCGCACCCGAAGGAGCGCGCCGAGCACGTCATGCTGGTGGACCTGGAGCGCAACGATCTCGGTCGCGTGTGTCGGGCCGGTTCGGTACGCGTGGAGGAGTTCATGACCGTCGAGTCGTACCGGCACGTGCATCACATCGTCTCGAGCGTGACCGGGCTGCTCGCGCCGCAGCGCACGCCGATCGATGTGCTGCGCGCGCTGTTTCCCGGCGGCACCATCACCGGATGCCCCAAGATCCGCTGCATGCAGATCATCGCCGAGCTCGAGGGCGAGGGCCGCGGACCGTTCACCGGCGCGCTCGGCTGGCTCGGCCGCAACGGCGATGCGGATTTCAACATCCTGATCCGCACCTTGTGGAGCCGCGGCGGGATGCTCGAGCTGCGCGCCGGCGCCGGCATCGTCGCGGACTCCGATGCCGAGCGCGAACTGGCGGAAACCCGCGCCAAGGCCCGCGGCGTGCTGGCCGCGCTCGGGGCGGAGAGCAGTGCATGACCGGTCCGGCGGTGTGGGTGAACGGCCGGCCGTGCGCAGAGGTGTCGGCGCTCGAGCGGGGTCTGCAGTACGGGGAGGGCGTGTTCGAGACCATCGCCTGTCTGAACGGCCGGGCGCGCTTCCTCACGCTGCACCTCGAGCGCCTGGCGCTCGGCTGCCGGCGGCTCGCGGTGCCCGAGCCGCCGGCGCTGCGCGCGCAGATCGAGCGGGTCGCGGCCG
>JAKADE010000581.1 GCA_021820785.1 Pseudomonadota bacterium | reverse complement strand
GTACCGCTTCGCCGCCGAGCACGGCATCACCAAGATCGCCCTCGGTCATCACCGCGACGATATCGTCGAGACGCTGTTTCTGAACCTGTTCTTCGGCGGCCGGCTGAAGGCGATGGCCCCGAAGCTGCTCTCTGAGGACGCCCGCCAGGTGGTGATCCGCCCGCTCGCCTACGTCGCGGAGCGCGACATCGAACGCTATGCGCGCGGCCGACGTTTCCCGATCATTCCCTGCAAGCTCTGCGGATCGCAGGACAATCTCCAGCGCGTGGCCGTCAAGCGCATGCTCAGCGAATGGGAGCGCGCTTACCCGGGTCGCACCGAGAGCATCTTCTCCGCGCTGCGCAACCTCGATCCGGCGTCACTCGCCGACCCGCGCCACTTCGATTTCGCCGCGCTGGAGGCGCAACGCGTCGCGCCGATGAGCGCCGCGGAGGAGCTTGAGCTCGCGGCTGTCGGCGACCTCGGCTGACCGGCGCCCGCTGCCCCATGGATGCCGCTCTCGCCCCGCCGCTCGCCAACGCGTACTGGGTCTATCCCGGGCTGCTGCTCGCCGGGGAGCATCCGTTCGCGCAGGGCGCGCAGGCTGCGCGCGAACGGCTGGCACGGCTGCGCGATGCAGGGATGGCCGCCATCATCGATCTCACCGCGCCGGGGGAGATCGACGCCTACGACGATGCGCTGCCGCTGACGGTGGAGTACCACCGCAAGCCGATTCCCGACCACGGCGTGCCGGCCCGGCGCGAGCACATGCGCGAGATCCTCGAGTGCCTGCACGAGTTGCTCGAGGCCGGCAAACCCTGTTACGTGCACTGCCGGGCGGGAATCGGCCGCAGCGCCACGGTGATCGGCTGTCTGCTCATCGAGCGCGGTCTCACCGGCGAGCAGGCACTGGCTGAACTGCAGCGTCTCTGGGAGCAGTCGGCGCGTTCGGTGGACTGGCCGCGCATCCCGGAGACCGATGCACAGCGCGAATACGTGCGCACCTGGCAGGCGCACCCCGTGCCCCGGCGCGAGGCCGCGGCGCGGGACGACGATCCGCTGTTCGATGCCGCGGCCCTCGCGGCCGCCCGTGCATTGCGCGAGCGCTTCCTCGGGGCGCTGATGGGACTCGCCGTCGGCGATGCCGTCGGCGCGGCCACCCAGTACCGCCGGCCCGGCACCTTCACGCCCGTGGCCGACATGCTCGGTGGCGGGCCGTTCGCGCTGCCGCGTGGCGCCTGGAGCGACGATACCGCGATGACACTGTGCCTGGCGCAGAGCCTGCTCGAGTGCGAGCGGTTCGACCCGGCCGACCAGGTCGAACGCTATCGGCGCTGGCAGCGCGACGGACACCTCTCGGCGACGGGCCAGTGCCTGGGCATCACCGCGAGCACCGCGCGCGCGTTGGCGGTGGCCGGGTGGCGCCACCAGCCGTTCTCCGGCTCGCATGATCCGGCTCAACTCGATCCGGAGCCGCTCTCGCGGGTCGCCGCGCCCGTGCTGTTCGCGTTCGCGGTGCCGGCCGAGGCCGAACGGCTGGCCCGCGAATCGGCCCGCACCACCTGCCAGGCCAACACGGTCCTGAACGCGTGCGCCGATCTCGCCCGCGCCCTGCTCGCGGCCCTGCATGGTGAGCCCAAGGCCCGGATCCTCGCCGAGCAGCGGCCGGCGCCGGCTGGCAGCGCCGGCAAGGGCGTCACGCGGGCACTCGCGGGGGCGTTCGAGGCCTTTGCCGCAACCGGCAACTTCCGTGCCGCCGTGCTGCATGCGGCCAATCTCGGTGGCGACTCGGACGTCACCGCGGCGGTATGCGGTCAGCTCGCCGGCGCATTCTACGGCGCCAGCGCCATCCCGGCGCCCTGGCGCGAGGCGCTGCTGCGCACCTCGCTGATCGAGGCCTTTGCCGATCGCTTCCTCGCGCACGCGCTGGTGCACATGGGCTGAAGCGGCCCGCCCGGACTGCTAAGCTCGCTTTTCCCCATTGCACTTGCCCTCCACCGGGCGAGGTGGCCGATGAGCGCACCGCCGAGCAGGCCGCGGACCGCCCCGTGGGTCCGTCTGAGCGATGAAGAGTTGCTGAAGCTGCGCTTCCGCGACCTGCGCCTGAGCGTCGATCACTCGGTGATCCAGAACCACGTGCACCGCCTTTACGAGGAGCTTCAGGCGCGCGGACTGAAGTTCCGCCCGCACGTGTGGTTCTCCGAGGAGTGGTTCTCGCCGGACGGCGTGCCGGGCATCGCCGTCCCGTTCTACCTGGCGCACCCGCGCCTGATGCGCCTGGAGCGCAACATCATGGGTGAGGTGGAGGGCGGCAACGCGCGCTGGTTCATGCGCATCCTGCGCCACGAGGCCGGCCACGCCATCGACAACGCATACCGGCTGCGCCGGCGCAAATGCTGGCGTGAAGTGTTCGGGCCGGCCTCGCGCCGCTACCCGGACCGCTACCGCGCGCGCCCCGGGAGCCGCCGCTACGTGCATCACCTCGGCGACTGGTATGCGCAGGCGCACCCCACCGAGGATTTCGCCGAGACCTTCGCGGTGTGGCTGACGCCGCGTTCGGCCTGGCGCAAGCGCTACGCCGAGTGGCCCGCGGTGCGCAAGCTGCACGTGGTCGATCAGCTGATGCAGGAGGTGCGCGCGCAGCGCGCGCCGGTGCGCAACCGCGACCGCGTCGAACCGATTGAATCCAACACGCGCACGCTCGCACAGCACTACCGCCGCAAGGTGGTGCGGTACGGCCAGTACCGGCGCAGCATGGTCGAGGGGATGTTGGCCTGGCTGTTCACCGAGGAGCGCCCGCGCAAGGATGCAGCGCGCGCCTGTGCGGTGCTGCGCGCGCACCAGCGCGAGCTCATCGATGCCGTCTCGCGCGAACTTGCTCTGCCGCGCTATAGTGTACGTGAGATCATGCTGATGATGATCGATCGCAGCGAGGCATTGCAATTGTACGTGCGCGGCAGCCGCCGTGACGCAGTGCATGTCTCGCGCTGGCTGCTGGAGCG
>JAKADE010000580.1 GCA_021820785.1 Pseudomonadota bacterium | reverse complement strand
CCATCCACATGCATCTCCTCGTACGTCTTTCCTCCGCCCTGCACCCGGATCATGACCGGCGGAAATACGCCGGGAATGCTCGCCGATGCGACCAGCACCTTGGCGAACAACTTGCGCGCCGCCGGACCACCGTGTTGCGCGATAAGGCCCATGTTCCAGATCACCGACTCCTGCTTGTCGAGGTCCGTCGTCGCCACGAGCAGCATGCGACCTTTGCGGGACTGTGCAGCCACCGCCCTGATCATGCGCCGCGTCACGAAGTGATCGACCATGGCAACCAGCGGGCCACGACTATAGATGCCCGGATGAAACAAGAACCCCAGCCACGGCCGCCATTGCAGCAGATGATCGGTTCTGTTGCTGTCAAATGCATCCTTCATTTGCGGATCCCAGGACGGACCTAGAAACGCGAACGGGGCGAGCAGCGCTCCGGCGCTGACGCCGGTCACTACCTGGAAATCGGTCCGCTGTCCGACGCGAGCAAGCCCGTAGAGGACCCCGGCTCCAAACGCTCCGCCCGCACCACCCCCCGATAAGGCGAGGAGGCGGATCGGGCCATGCGCAACGGCACTGAGGTTGCGCACAGTGCGGTTCAGGTGTGCCACAACGTAGTCACGATCACTGCTGAGGAAGCGCACGTCGCGTGGAAATCCCGGCGGCGATACCTGGTCGATCAGCTTCGGCGGTGCCGCCAGACGGGGGGTGACGCAGGCGGTCAGCAGGCCCGTGAGCAGCAACCCGAGCGCTGCGCGTGCAGAATGCCGCCACGGCGGCAACGTCATCCGGGCCCGACAGTCTGGCATTCTGAGCAGCGATCCAAACATCCCTGCAGACATAGTACCATTGGTCCCGAGGCATGGGCCCCAGACGGGCAGCCCTGCCCGGCTTTCAATGAAATAGTCCCACAGTGAGGCTCGACGATGGGGGAAGTGCCGATGGCCCTGCGAAGACCACGCTTCATTGGATTCGCGCTCCTGGCGCTGCTGCTGTGCGGCGGCTCCCTGGTCTATGGTCTGATCTGGGGCATCCCGCAGTGGAACAGCGCTTTTCAGGGCGCACTGCAGCCCGTGATTGCGGCCTATGATGGCTGGTCAATCACCCTCGGTATCGTCGGGATTGGCGCGCTCCTCGTCGGTGGCTCGCTGCTGCTCGGGTGGCTCCGAGCGACGTTTGACTACGTCCTGCTGGCTCTCGGCTTCCTCGGCATTCTGATATTCGTCTGGCTGGGACTGCCTTCCTCGGTGGCGACGATGGTGGACGCCGCAGTGAGCTTCGTCGTTGTCGGCCTATGTGCACTGCTCGTCGTCGCGGTGTTCGTCGGGGCCATTCGAGAGCGCCTCAGCAGACGCTATCACGCCTAATCAGTGTCGCGGTCCGGACCGGGTTCAGACGGCGACGCCTGGCGTTTGCGCGCCCCGAGCCCCAGGAGCATGGACGCCGCAACTGAGTACAGGCGACGGGACGGTCGTTGGCGCACAATGGCGCCGCTCGGACATTGCGAAGCGGATGGCGCATACCGCCGCCCACACTGCATCACCCCCGGGGTACGATGATGGACTCCTCTGCCGTAGCCGATTCCGCGTTCTACCGGCGACTCTTCGCAGTCGCCGCAGCCGCTGTCTTCGGGTATCTGCTGATCGAGATCCTCGCCCCGCTGAAGGATGCGCTTGGCTGGGGCACTGTACTGGCGTTCTTGCTTCACCCGCTGCATAAGCGGCTGACCGGCGTCTTCAAGGGACGGCCTGCACTCTCGGCGGGGATTTTGACGGTGGCGACGCCGTTCATGGTGCTCGCACCGGTATCAGTGCTGTCCGTCGTCTTCTTCGAGCAGGCCATGGGCCTGCTCCGCTATCTGCGCGCGCACCCGTTTATTGGCTTCCCTGCCCTGATTGCGCGGCTCGAGCAGAATCCCTGGTTTGGCGCTTCGATTCACTGGATTGACCGGTATTTACCCGCCGGGACGCTGAACGTGCACGAGTGGATCTCCACTGCCACTGCCGGGATCCTGCATTCCGCCGCCGCAGCAAGCGGTAACGTTGCCTTTCTCCTGTTCGGAACCGTGATCAGCTTCTTCATGATGCTGTTCCTTCTGTTCTTCCTGCTTCGCGACGGAGAATCGTATCTCCGCCAGAGCGTGGCTCTCGTGCCCCTGCCGGCCGAACGGCGCGGATCGCTACTGAAATATCTGGGCGACGTGACGCGGGCCGTCGTGTACGGCTCGACGGTGACCGCGATCGTTCAAGGACTGTTCGTCGCCGGCGGCTTTGCTATTGCCGGCCTCCCCTCGCCGATGGTGTTCGGCGTCGTCGCAATGATCACAGCCTTGCTTCCAGCCGGCGCAACGGTCGTGCTCATACCTGCCGTCTTGTATCTCGCCCTGCAGGCACACTGGGGCGCCGCTTTGTTCCTTGCGCTGTGGAGCGCCGGCCTCGGTTTGGTCGAGAATATCGTGCGCCCGTTGCTCACCGCGCATCGTGCAAAAGTGTCGACCCTGGCGGTGTTCGTCGGTGCCGTCGGCGGTGTCACCGCGTTCGGGATTCTGGGATTGATCCTCGGCCCGGTGCTACTTAGCTTCATTGTCGCTGTGATACGTTTTCTGACGGAGCAACAACCGCTCGTCGTCAGCCGAGATCCGAAATCTGGCCGGTGATGTGCGAATGCGCTACGAAGCGCGACGAAACTCCATGATCCAGTTGGTCTCCCAGGTTACGCCGTGATCCGCTGAGACGGACTGCTCACAGCGTGGCGTGTCTTCAGTGCGAGTCCACACATAGCGCAGGAGACTTGCCGCGCCCTCGATCACGCGCTCGCCCGTGAAGGTTCCGATGCCACCCTCAAATTTACCGGTCGCTGGGGCCCACTGATGTGCGGGAACTCGGGAGTCATACCACCAGATTGACCAGGAATTCGCCTCGGTGTCGAATGTGCGGAGCGATACGGATCGGTATGTCCCGTGCGGTTCGAAGAGGATGTTCTCGTCGAA
>JAKADE010000579.1 GCA_021820785.1 Pseudomonadota bacterium | reverse complement strand
CTCGCGTCCACCCGCGAGGTTCATCGGACGCGTAGGTCACGGGCCACTCACGGGATTCGAGCCACTGACTCGTGGCGTCAAAGACGCGGGTCATGCCCCACGACCCCACAATCAAGGATCACGTCAAGGATTCTTCCGTGACACACCGGGCGGTCAACCCGCATACTGCGGACGCTTCACTCCCATCCGCGAACATCCCCATGCCTTGCACCCCGCCGGACCTCATCGACATCGGCATCAACCTCGCTCACGACAGCTACGACGCTGACAGAGACGACGTCATCGCACGCGCGATTCACTCCGGCGTCACTCAGATGATCGTGACCGGATCATGCGCACCGAGCACTCGCAAGGCGATCGAACTCGCCCGATCACATCCGCAGTGCCTGTTCGCCACCGCCGGCGTGCATCCGCACCACGCGACGGACGTGACCGAGGCTCTGCTGACGGAAATGTCGAGCCTCGCCAGTGCACCCGAAGTCGTCGCCGTAGGCGAATGCGGTCTCGATTACTTCCGCAATTTCTCGCCCCATGCCGCCCAGCAGCGCGCCTTCCACAGTCAGCTGGAGCTGGCCGCGCGCCTGCGCAAACCGGTCTTTCTGCATCAACGAGACGCGCACGCGGACTTTCTGGCCATCCTCCGTGAGCACTGGCCGACACTGTGCGGCGGGGTGGCGCACTGCTTCACCGCCGGCGCGCAGGAGCTGGAGAGCTACCTCGAACTGGGTCTGGCCATCGGCATCACGGGCTGGATCTGCGACGAGCGCCGCGGGGCGCACCTGCTGCAACTCGTGGCGCGCATTCCGGCCGATCGACTCATGATCGAGACCGACGGGCCCTACCTGCTGCCGCGCGACCTGGTGCCCAAGCCCACCTCGCGTCGCAACGAGCCGAGCTATCTGCCGCACATCGCCCGAACGATTGCCGCGGCACGCGGGGAATCTCTCGAGGCCCTCGCCGCAGCCACCGCGGCAACCACTCGGCGGCTGTTCCATCTGCCGGCACATCCCGAACACGGCTGAGCCGAGGGGCCGATGCCCGGGCCCGCATTCGCGGGCCCGGGCCACCCGCCGCCTCAATGAGCCAACGGGTCGTGGCGCCGCAGCACGTCCCAGCGCCGACGGAGCCCCCGGTACTCGGCACTGAGCTTCGCGAGCGCATCGAGATCCGCGGCGGTCGGTGCGCGATCGGCGGCCTGCATCCGCCGCATGAGCCGCTGCAGGGCGACGCCGACGCTGCCGAATGACGGCGGACCAGGGCGGAAGAACACGGCCGACCGCTCGCTCACCGGCCGCCCCGAAAGAGCCTCCAGCCGTTCCCGATACGCCGTCAGCACCGTCGTCGGCTTGCGTGCCGCGAGCTGCCGCTCAAGGACCCGCGCCTGGCGCACTGCGCCGTTCGCGGCAATCGCTTCCCGATACGCCTGCATCGAGGCCTCGAACTGCTGCCGCAGCGCCGCCATCGGGGTGTGCACACGCGGATCCATGATGACGGTCAGCGGCTGGACGTAGGTGTGGCCTGCCACCGTCAACCGCACGGTGTAGTGGCCCGGCATGACCCAGGGCGAGCTCGACAGCACGGGCGTGTCGTGCCGGACCGCCTGATTGGCATCCAGAACCCTGGGAGCCCCCGGCACGGGCGGATAATGCATATCCCACACGAAACGATGCATCCCGGCTGCGGCCGAGAGATTCATCGGCGGACGCGGCCACCATGCCGGCACGTCCAGGTGCGCGGGATTGAGCGGCAGCTGCGGATCGGCGCTGGAGAAATGCCGCACCAGCGTGCCCGATGAGTCGAAGATATCGAGCGTGACCGGCGTTGCCGAGGAACTTGCCAGCGTATAGTCGATGATCGCTCCGGGCGGCGGGTTCGGCAGCGCCGGCATACGCCAGGGCGTCGGCGGATTCATGTCCCAGCGGACCCTGACGGCAGTCTGCGGCCGATACAGTGTCACCGGCGCCCGCGCAACTTCGGCATCGATCTGGCGCAGCGGGGTGATGTCATCGAGCACCATGAACCCTCTGCCATGAGTCGCCGCAATCAGATCATCGCCGTGCACTTTCAGATCACGCACGGATACCGCCGGCATGTTCAGCCGCAACGACTGCCAGTGATCTCCATTGTCAAAGGACACCCAGACCTGAGTCTCGGTACCCGCGAACAGCAGGTTCCTGCGATGCGGATCCTGCCGGATGACGTTGGTGGTGGCATCCGGGGTGATTCCCCGGTCGATCTGCGTCCAATGCTTGCCGCCATCCTCGGTGCGGAACAGATGGGGCCGCATGTTGTTGAGAAACAGAGTATTGACCGCGGCGTACGCTTCATTCGGATTGAAGTGACTCGCCTCCAGACTGAACACCCTCCAGAACGGCTTCAGCTGCGGTGGTGTGACATTGCTCCAGTGCCGCCCTCCGTCATGCGTGACCCAGATCAGACCATCATCCGTCCCCGCCCAGATGAGATCTTTGTTCAGCGGCGAAGGCGCCAGGGCATACACGACGCCCCGATCCGTCGGTCGGGCCGCGGGGGTATTCCTGTACTCCCCGACACTCGGCGGATCCGTCCAGGTCTTGCGGCTCAGGTCCGGACTGATCTGCTGCCAATTCTGGCCGCCGTCGTCGGTCTGCCAGACCGTATTGGAGGCAAAATACAGCCGATGCTTGTCGATCGGCGAGAACACGAGCGGCATCGTGCGCAGCACGCGATAGTCTCGGCTGCCGATCGCCTTCGGGCCGACGTCGGCAATCTGACCCGTGTTGCGGTTGTAGACCGTGACCCGTCCGCCGTAGATCAGATTCGGATGCAGCGGATCAGGCGCGGCACCGCCATATTCCTCGATGCCGACCGGATGCCAGTCGTGGGCCGTCAGCTCACCGTCATTGCCGCGCTCCGCAACGCAGGCCGAGCCGCTGTCCTGCTGGCCGCCACACACCTGGTACGGCCAGGTATCGTCGATGCCGACCTTGTACATCGCGGCGGTC
>JAKADE010000578.1 GCA_021820785.1 Pseudomonadota bacterium | reverse complement strand
CTACGGTCTGACGGAAGGGGAGATCCCGCTGTTCCTGCGCGGCACGGGCGCAGCGCCCCTCGGGGCCGCCCCGGCGGTGCAGAGCCTGGTGTTCGGCAGCGCCGCGATCGCCACGGGGGCGATCGGCGGACCGGTGATCCTCGACAATGACCGGATGGTCATCGTGAAGGTGATCGCGCGCCACGGGCCGCAGGTCAAACCGCTCGCCGAGGTCAAGGCGAGCATCGTCGCGGCGATCCAGGCGCAGCGTGCCGAGCAGGGGGCGCTCGCGGCCGCCGAGGCCGCCCGCCAGCAGCTCGCGGCGGGCAAGCCGTTTGCGAGCGTGGCGGCCGCCCTGCACATGAAGGCCGCACCGGCGCGCTTCATCGGCCGTGACGACCCGTCGGTGCCGGCGAGCATCATCCAGCTGGCCTTCGCCGCGCCGAAGCCCGCCGGCGCGCCGCGGTACGAGGCCAAGCCGCTCGGCGGCGGAGCCGGTGCGGTGCTGCTCGCCATCTCGGCGGTGCGCATCGAGCCGAACCAGAATCCGCTCACGGCGCGCACGCGCTTCCAGCAGCAACTGCGCAGCGATGCCGACGGGGACGTGGTGGCCTACATGGCCCAGATGAGAGCCAAGGCCAAGGTGCGCAAGAACCCGAACGCCTTCCAGTGAGGCTGAGGCGGCCGGCATGTACGCCGGCCGCCGATTCTCGGGCTCAGGCCGGATCGCTCTCCGGGAAGCTCATCCCGACGGTGCTGAAGCCGCCGTCGACGTAGAGGATCTCGGCCGTTACGCCGGCGGCGAGGTCCGAGCAGAGGAAGGCCGCGGCGTTGCCCACGTCTTCCTGCGTCACGTTGCGCCGCAGCGGTGCGACTTCCGCCACCCGATTCAGCATCTTGCGAAAACCCGCGATGCCGGCGGCGGCCAGCGTCTTGATCGGGCCGGCCGAGATGCCGTTGACCCGGATGCCGCGCGGGCCCAGGTCGGCGGCGAGAAAGCGCACGTTGGCCTCGAGACTGGCCTTGGCGAGGCCCATCACGTTGTAGCTCGGAATGGAGCGCACCGCGCCCAGGTACGACAGGGTCAGCAGCGCCCCGTTGCGCCCGGCCATGAGCGGCGCGGCGGCGCGGGCGAGCGCCGTGAAACTGTAGCTCGACACGTCGTGGGCGATGCGGAACACCTCGCGGCTGGTGTTCTCGACGAAGCTGCCCGAGACCCCCTCGCGCGGTGCGAAGGCAACGGCGTGCACCAGAATGTCCAGGTGGCCCCAGTCGCGCTGCAGCCGCGCGAAGGCCGCATCGATCTGCGCATCATCGGTGACGTCGAGCGGCAGCGTGAGCGTCGAGCCGATCGAGGCGGCCAGCGTTTCGACGCGCTCCTGCATCTTCTCGTTGACGTAGGTGAACGCCAGTTCGGCGCCCTCGCGGTGCATCGCCTGCGCGATGCCCCAGGCGATGGAGCGGTCCGAAGCGACACCGACGATGAGCGCGCGCTTACCGGAGAGAAATCCCATACGAGAACCCTTCAAATGAAAAACGGCCCGGGCGCCGCGTTGGCGCCCGGGCCGTCAGTGTAGACCAATCAGCCGCCCGAATCGGCCAGGATCATGAGCTTCTGGCCGGCGAGGATGGGCTGGCGCAGCTTCATCGCGTTCCAGCTGAGGATCTGGGCGACCCGGACCTGGAAGCGCTGGGCGATCTGCCAGAGCGTGTCGCCCGAGCGCACGGTGTAGAACACCCGGTGCACGGTGCGGGCCACCCCCGAGAGCAGTCTGCCGACGCGGCTCGGCGCATAGCTCACCGCGGCCATGGCCGGGGTGATGCGCAGCCGCTGGCCCGGGTGCAGCAGCTGGCCGGGACGCAGGCCGTTCGCCCGCGCCAGCGCATGCACGCTCACGTGGTTGCGCACCGCGATCGACCAGAGGCTGTCGCCGGGGCGGACCTGCACGACGCGGAACGAGGGCCGCGCGAAGCGCCCGACGCGCCCGTCGGAGTACAGACGCAGCCGCTCACCCGGGCGCAGGATCGTGTGGTGCAGCGACAGGCCGTTCATCTGCGCCAGGCGCTGGACGCTGATGCCGTGACGCTGGGCAATGGCCCAGAGCGAGTCGCCGGGACGGACCCGCACGACGCGGAAGCGGAAGCGGCTGCGCCACAGCGAGTGGTCGGCCTGCCGGGCGGCGACCAGCACGTTCTGCGGCAGGCGATACACGGTTGCCGGAACCTCGATCTGCTGGCCGACCACGAGGTGGCCGTTCGGCAGGGTGTTCAGCCGGCGCAGCAGGTCGGTGCTCGTCTTGAAGCGGCGCGCCACCGAGTAGACCGAGTCGCCGGGGCGGACCTTGTACAGATCGACGCCCATGCGCTCATCGGCGGTCAGCGCCGTCACGTTCTGCTCGAAGATCGGGGCGGCATCGACCGGCAGCAGCAGGTAGAACGGGCCGGTCGGATCGGTCGCCCAGCGGTGGAAGGCGGGGTTCAGCTGGTAGATCTCATCCGAGGTGATCCCGGCGAGGCGCGCGGCGACCTCGAGGTTGATCTGCCCGTCGGTGGGCACCTTCGTGAAATACGGCTGATCCGGGATGGGGCTGAAGGACAGGCCGTACTTCGCCGGGTCCTGCACCAGGCGGGCCATGGCGAGCAGCTGCGGCACGTACAGCTCGGTCTGGCGCGGCAGGATCAGGTGCCAGAAGTCCGTCGGACGGCCGCGGGCCTGGTTGTAGCGGATCGCGCGCTCGACGTTCAGCTCGCCGCAATTGTACGCGGCGATCGCCAGCAGCCAGTGGCCGCCCAACTGATCGTGCAGCTGCTGCAGGTAGTTCAGGGCCGCCTGCGTGGAGGCGACCACGTCGCGCCGGCCGTCGTACCACCAGTCCTGCTTCAGCCCGAAGAGCTTGCCGGTGCCGGAGGTGAACTGCCACATGCCCGCGGCGCGCGCGTACGAGTAGGCGAACGGCTGGAAGGCGCTCTCGATCACCGGCAGCAGCGCCAGCTCGAGCGGCATGTGC
>JAKADE010000577.1 GCA_021820785.1 Pseudomonadota bacterium | reverse complement strand
CCGGAATATCCGGACTCGGTGCTCGCATCGCCCGTGGTCGCCGATTCTCCGCTCGTCGCGGGCATTGCCTGGCACGGTTACGGCGGCACGCCCGGGGTGCAGTCGCTGCTGGCGGCGAAGTACCCGCGGCTCGGGCAATACGAGACCGAGGCCAGCGGCGGCACCTGGGTGCACGATCAAGTGCGCAGCGATTTCGAGGGGATCATCGAAGTATTGCGCAATCAGGGGCGCGCCTACGTGAAGTGGAGTCTGGCGCTCGACCAGCACCTCGGGCCACACGATGGCGGCTGCGGGACCTGCACGCCGATGGTCACGGTCGACACGCGTACTGGCGCCGTGCACCGCGATGTCGAGTACGCGACGCTCGGGCAGTTCAGCCGGTTCATCCTGCCCGGGGCGCAGCGCGTGTACTCCAGCGATCCGGCCGGAATCGAATCGGTCGCATTCGTTGATCCCGACGGGACTCACGTGCTGGTGGCCTACAACGATACCGAGCGCTGCAACGCATTCCAGGTCGAGTGGGGCGCGCGCGGGTTCCGCTATGTGCTGCCCGCCTACAGCGCAGCGACGTTCACCTGGTCGGGCACGGCGCGGGGAACCAGCGCGCTCCCGGCGCAGGGCTATCAGAGCGCGGGCAGCCTCGTGGCGAGCGGGGGAGCGGATCGACCGGCGAACCTGTACAGCTGGGGCGTGGTCACGCAGGAACACCGTGGCGCGCGCGGGGGCTATGCGTTGGAGCACGCGGTCGACGGCGACTGGGCGCGCTTTCCGATATTGAATTTCGGTACGTCAGTGCATCGGATCGCTGCGCGCGTCGCCTGTGGCCGGCGCGCGTGCGGCACGCTTGAGTTCCGGCTTGATTCCCTGCACGGGCGGCTGATCGCGCGTCTGCCGATCTCGGGTACGGGGAGTTGGCAGAGCTTCCGCAGCGTCACCGGGCGGGTGCTCGGGGTGCGCGGGGTGCGCGGGACACACCAGCTGTATATCGTCTGGCGTGGTGCGCCGGGCGGGCGGCTCGCCAGTCTGCTGTCATTTCACTTCGGACCGCGCACGCGTGCGCATCAGTGACCGGCGGCGGCGCGCCGGATCACCACAACGCCGCCACGATCGCCGCGGTGAACACCAGCAGAATCGATCCGGCGATCTTCACGCTGCGCGGGGTCTTGGTGTGTGCGACGGGTGCGGTGACCGGGGCGGACGGCAACGTCAGGCTTCCCACCGCGAGCGCGGCGAGCGAGACGGCGAAGCCGAGCCCGGCAACGTTGAGGAACTGCACGTGGGCGATGCCCAGGATGGCGAGGGCGTAGAGCAGTGCGCCGAGGATGGTTCCGGCGAGAAGACCGGCAAACGCGCCGCGCGCATTGGCGCGGGGCCAGAGCACTCCGGCCAGGAACACCGCGGCGACCGGCGGGGTGAAGTAGGCGAGCACTGCCTGCAGGTACTGCCAGAGCGAGGGGAACCGTGCGATCTGCGGCACACAGGCCGCCGAGACCAGCATGGCGAGTGCGGTGGCGATGCGCGCAACGCGCACCGTGCTGCGTTCATCGAGCTGCGGGCGGGCGCGGCGGATGAAGTCGATGGACAACACCGTGGCGGCGCTGTTGTAGGTCGCCGACAGCGAGGCCATCAGTGCACCGAGGAAGGCCGCCAGGAATACCCCGAGCATCCCGGGCGGCAGGAGCGTCAGGGCCAGGCGGATGTAGACGTCATCGTCGCGATGCAGGTGGGCGAACAGGGCCCGGGCGGCCAGCCCCGGGGCGACGATGAGTACCAGCGAGGTGAGCTTCAGTGCCCCGGTGAGCAGCGCTCCGCGCTGCCCGTCGGCCACCGAGCGGGCGGCGAGCGTGCGCTGCACGATCGACTGGTTGGTGCACCAGTAATAGAGCGCGAGCACTGGCATCCCGAAGACCAGGCCCGTCCAGGGCATGTATGGGTTGCTCGCCGGCAGCACCAGGTGCAGGTGCTGCGCGGGATTGGCGGCGAGTACCGCGTGCCAGCCGCCGGCGGCGTGGATCGCGAAGCCTGCGAGCAGGCTCGCCGTCCCGATCATGACCACTCCCTGCAGCGCCTGGGTGCGCATCACTGCGCGCAGCCCGCCGGTGAGGGCGTACAGCGCGGCGAACAGCGCCAGCGGCGGCACCGCGGCGATGAACGGCAGACGCGGCAGCAGCGCATGCACCACCAGCGCCGCGCAGTAGAGCGCGCCGGCGGCATCGAGCAGGATGTAGAGCAGGATCGAGAGCCCCGCGAGCCAGATCCGTGCCCGGCGGTCGAAGCGCCGCTCGAAGTACTCCGGCACGGTGTAGATGCGCTCGGCGAGCAGCAGCGGCAGCAGCCACAGGGCGAACACGACCAGCGTGACGGTGGCCACCCAGTCGTAGTTGTAGACCGAGATGCCGAGCGCGAATGCCGACCCGGTGATACCGATCAGGGCGCTCGGGGAGACGTTCGAGCCGATCACCGCCAGGCCGATCACCGGCCAGGAGGCCCGCTGCGAGGCAAGGAAGAACTCGTTGCTCGAGACGCTCCGGCGCGAGCCTCTGAGGCCGATCACGAGCACGCAGGCAAGGTATGCCGCAACGACAGCCCCATCGATGAATCTCAACGTCAACAACCCCGCGGTGCGCACCGGCGCGGCGCGCGATCCGCGCAGTGAATAACATCCACCATTCAGTTGTCGAGTCTGCGGCCGCGCAAGGCACTCGTCGATTGACAGTACCGGCGCCGTGCAGGATACTCAAGTTGGACTGGAAACGATTCCAGACCAGCTGGGTCACTCTGTGCGCCCGGCCCCAGAAAGGTCCTGCGGTGCGCGCCGCCCGACCAGTCGTACGGCGCGAGAGCGCCGATGGCGTACACATCGGGGGGAATCCGCGAGCAGCGCGCCGCGCCGCTCGAATCGATCGAGGTCCCGAGCGCTGGGGTCCTCCGGAGTTCAAACAGTGATGCATCGAATCAGGGGATCCTTTGCGCCCGCAGCGCTGCTGC
>JAKADE010000576.1 GCA_021820785.1 Pseudomonadota bacterium | reverse complement strand
GAGTAGCCGTAGATGCCGCAGAGCACGAGGGCGTCGCGGGCGCCATCGGGCAGCCCCGCGATCGCATGTTCGATCTCGGTCAGTTCCACCGGGGTATCCAGTGTCCATTGCCCGGGCGGATCGTCCCGGTCCGCGCCGTCCAGGGCGACCGCCGGCGCCTCGGGCTCGGCTGCCACAGAACGGCGCCGGCTGAGCACCACGTTCACCGCGATGCGGTGCAGCCATGTGCCGAAGCTGCTGCGCGTCTCGAACCGCTCGAGTGCGCGCCAAGCGTTGATGAACGCCTCCTGTGCACAGTCCTCGGCGCTCGCCGGATCGCGGGTCAGACGCAGGCACAGTCCGTACACCGTGGCGATGTACTGGCGGTAGAGCCGCTCGAACGCCCGCAGGTCCCCGGCTCGGGCGCGCTGGACCAGCGCGGCCTCCCATTCGATGCCCTCACGGTGTGCGGCGGTATTCATGTATGGGGTTGGACGCGCCCGGGGGCGCAAGGGTTTAAATGGGCCCCAGTCTTGATCCATGGCCGTGACGGGGACCCAGTCGTCGCTCGGGGTGCCGGCGGCCAACATCCCGCCGGGGGGCGGGGTGGCCTGACGCGTCGGGCCGCGCACGCGGCGGGTGAAGCAGATCACGGAGTGCTCGGAAGGGAAATCTGCAGCGGGGTGCACCGAGTGGTGTCACGGCAAGGATGGCCAATCGGTTCGCTCCGTCTCCGCCCGCCGAGGGCGAATGTCAGGGTACGCCCCGGTGGAGCGCCCGTCAGTATTCGACGCAGCCGGACATCTCGAGCACGTTGTGCATGCCTTTCGGCAGGCCCACCCGGGGCGGCCGGGCCCGCGCGTGATCCTGTGCCACGTAACGGTTGAACCAGTTGATGACCGGCTGGGCGAGACCGGCGAAATTCTCGGACATCTCGAGGTGTCCGAGGCCGGGGAACATCTCGAGGCGCGCTCCGGGCGTGCGGTCGGCGAGTTGGCGGGCCTGTGCCGGGCTCACGACCCGGTCCTGGTCCCCCTGCAGATACAGCACCGGGGCCCGGATGTGCGGTGCGGCCTCGATGGGATCGGCCTCGGCGAGACTCACGCCGGCCATCCGGCCCGCCTTGTGCTCGGCAGCCCGCCAGGACATCGGCGGGATGAGCCGGGCGTACCAGTGGGCGAGGCGCGCGTAGCGCGGGATGGCCGCGGTGGCTCGCTCGTACGGGGAGATCGCCACCACGGCGGCGAGCGGTTCGATGTGCGGCGCGGCGAGCAGTGCGGTGGCGGCGCCCATCGAATCCCCGAGCAGGCCGAGGCGGCCGCGAATCAGACCGTCCTTGCGCAACGCGGCGATGAGTTGCACCAGATCTTTCGACTCGAGCGCGCCGTAGGTGACGTACTGTCCGCTCGACTGTCCCTGGGCGCGTGGATCGACGAGGATGCTCTGATAGCCCGCTTCCCCGAGCATCAGCGCCCACGGCAACATCGAGAGCTTGCCGATGCCGTACCCGGGCAGCAGGATGACCGTCCCGCGCGGCGCAGCGGCGCTGCGCAGGTGCACGATCGAGGCGCGGTAGCGCTGCAGGATGGGCGAGGAGGGCGGCGGAGCGGTGCAGCTCAGCGGTTTGGCCGGCGGGTCGACTTTCAGCGCGGACACGGTGAGGTGGTGTTGGGCGAGGCACTCACGGTCGAGCGATGCGAACAGTTGGTTTTCCGCCGGGCCGGTCAGATAGATCGTCGTACAGCCTGGCCGCTGCTGCGCACCGAGCCTGAGGCTGTAATTCCCCGGAGGGATGACCTCGACCGCGAGCGTCGCCGGGGGTGGTCCGACGGCAATGCGGGGGCGTGCCGAGATGTACGGCGCGATGTTCGCCAGCACGAACTGGCCGCTCAGGCTCTTCTCGTAGGCGCCCTGCAGACCGCCGGGCTGCGGGGCGATGATCTGCGGTGCGATGAGACTTGCGCATCCCCCGAGGAGCAGAGCGCAGCCGATGATGCCGGGGACACTGCAGGTCCCGACGAGGCGGGCATTCATTGGCGCAGATATAGCACAGACCCTCCGGCGCGACGTACGCACTGTCCGCAAGCGTCGGGTCGGCTCGCGGCGGAGGACGGTCCCGCTCCGGCTGCCGGAAGCGCCAGAATCTGGCACACTGGCGACAGAGTAAGATAGCGCTACCAGATCCGGCGGCGCACACGGGGGATATCGATCCATGAATGCCCAGCGATTCCGTCGCGCCGTAGCGGCGCTGCCGTTCCTGATGCTGCCGGTGTTGGCGACTGCGGCGAGCGCCGTTGCCGTTCCCGCGAGCCTGACGGTCCAATACAACCGGCCGCTGCACGCGGTGAGTCCGACGCTGTACGGACTCATGACCGAGGAAATCAATCACGCCTACGACGGCGGGCTCTACGCCGAGCTGATCCGCGACCGGGTCTTCTATCGGCGCGAGCATCATGAATTCATCAAGGTCTGGTCGCTCGACCAAAATGCCGAGGACGGCATGTCCTGGGGGATCGATGACGCCACCGGACCGAGCGCGGCGCTGCCGTACAGCCTGCGGCTCACGGCCGCCCGGGCGACTCGGCGCGATCCGGGCGGCATCGACAACCCCGGCTACTGGGGCGTTCCGGTGTGGCCGCACACGACGTATCACGCCTCGATTTACCTGAAGGCCGACGGCCCCAATCCCGGTCCGGTGACGCTGGCTATCATCAACGATCACAGCGGCAAGGTGCTCGCCCGCGCGAGCTTCCCGGCCGCCGGCGCACACTGGAAGCGCTATACCGCGACCCTGCGTACCGGTGCGGTTCGGGAGTCCGAGGACAACTTCGTGCGCATCACGATCAGCCATCCCGGCTCGGTGCTGATCAACCTGCCGTCGCTGTTCCCGCCGACTTACGACGGTCAGCCGAACGGAGATCGCATCGACCTGATGGACAAGCTCGCGGCGCTGCATCCGAAGTTCCTGCGCTTCCCCGGCGGCAACTTCCTCGAAGGCAACACGCTCGCC
>JAKADE010000575.1 GCA_021820785.1 Pseudomonadota bacterium | reverse complement strand
ATCAGCCCGGCCTCGATAGTCGCTGCAATCACCTGCGAGGCGACCGCCGCCTTGCCCTCCTCGAGATGGAATCGCTCGCGCAGCGACTGGTTCGTCATGCGCTCGGACATTACCCACTTCAACGCGCAATGCTGGTAGCAAGCGCGCACGCGGGCGTCGCGATCCATCTCATCGAATGGCCGCGGTCCGTAGATCGTCACCGACGTACGCCGGAAGCCCGTGCGGAAATCCGGGGCTGGCAACTGATACACCTCGGCTGCCTGCACCACGCGATCGATGCCGCTGCTCTTCTCCTCGCAGATGCCCGTCCTGCGCATCAAGTCCGCCAGCCGCTCGTTGCGGGACTGATAGCCGTCGATGAATCGCTCGAGCGGGACGAGCGGCTCGCCTGGATTCGAGATTTCCACACGGTTGTTGTAGATCTCGATCATGACCGAGGCCCCGCTCACCAGAAAATCCTGGTGGATGAGAGCGTTTGCAACCAACTCTCGAATAACGACATTCGGAACCAGCTTCACTTCCCTGCGAAGCGCATCTTCGATGACCTCGTTCTGAGGCAGCTGCGCCATTACAAACCGGACCAAGTCCTGAAAACCCACTGCATACCCACGTGTGAACGTCTGGTCGATCCGAGTATCCAGCTTCGAAGTACCGGTGTACACGACGACGCGTGGCGCCTTGCGAGCCACGTCCGGAAAATCTCCGAGCCGTCTTGCGAGCGCAAGTGCGCCGAGGCGACGAATGGTAAACGCCGTGCCCACATGATCCACCAGTCGCTCATGCACCAGCCGCTCGATGACGCCGTTGCGATCGGTTGGGTACGGCAGCTTGAGCAGCTCAAAGAAACTCTGCGTATCGAGCAGTTCCACAACCTGCTGGCCATCGAGACCTACTCGCGACGGTTCCTCGAGCCAATCGGGTTGCCCTTCCGCGAAGATTCTCCGTAATTGATCCTCGCTCATCGGGACCAGGGCTTCGCCAGCTCGCATCAGGTATTTGCCGTCGAGGTGATAGGCTGTACCACGCGGGCGGGACGGGATGCGGAAAATCACAACGCGGCCATCCGGATGTGCGACTGACTCAACGTCGACTCGGAATCCGACAGCCTCAAACAGCTTCTCCGCCGTGGTCACAGCATCTGCAAATGCCTTCGTACCCACTACCTTGCGCGGCGGCGCGTCCGCCACACCCAGCAGCAGCACACCACCGCCCTCATTAGCGAGCGCGATGCAGTACTCCCAGTTTGCGCGTATCGAACTGATTCTTGGCTTCCTTGAACTCCAAATGCTGGTGCTCCGAGGGGGCCTGGCGCCAGAGATCGATCTGGTCGACGGATGTGGTCATGAGAACGGTGTCCAGAGGGTTGCCTTCCGGTTCAGCGCCAATTCCAGCGTACCGCAGAGCTCGTCGAGCTCTTCCAGCAAGCCGCGGCTGCGGATTTTCTTCATAGACCGTACCAAGTCGGCGATCAAGTGCTCCAGCCAGAAACCTGCAATCGTGACGTGATGGAATCCGCGGACGGCCTCGCTTCCACGCAGTGCCGCTTCAGCGTCGGGGAACGGGTAGCCGTATTTCAGCAGCAGACCAACTTCGCGCTCCGTGAGATCCACCGTACACAAGTCATCGGCCTGGAGGCCCTGTTCATCGGTCATCGTCGGCTCCGTTTCCAGCAGCCCCGGCGCCCAGGATCTTGGCGTTCATCCGCTCAAGAACGGCCTTAGCGTCTTCGGCAGCCAAGTGCACATAGCGGCTGACGACGTTGGATTTCCAACCGCCGATGACCTTCAGCTGGTGCTCCGTCGCGCCCTCCCGGGCAAGGTAGGTGGCAGCGGAGTGGCGAAGGTCATGAAAGCGGAAGTCCCGCACGCTGGCGGCGGCGCACGCGGCTTTGAATGGCGTGTGATAGTCGTAGCGGCCACCGGGCGTGGCACCAAGAAATACAGGGTCGTCATCGAGCCGGCGGTCCTTGCCATGCTCCTTCAGCAATCGCAGGGCCTCGCCGTGGACCCATATCACCCGCGGCTGAGTGTTCTTGGTCTTGCGCAGGAGGACTCTGCCGTCCGTCAGATCCACATCGCGCCAGGTCAGGCCCATGAGCTCACCTGCGCGAGCCGCGGTGGACAACGCCAGGACGGCGAGGGCGTGGAGTTGCGGGTCCTTTGCCGTCTCGGCCAGCAACCGTTGGCGCTCATCTTCGGATAGGTAGCGCACGCGCCCGGGACTGGCGGGGAGCTTCGCAACCCCCTCCATGGGGTTATGCGTGATCCAGTGCCATTCCCGACGTGCGACAATGAACATGCGTCCGAGGGGCACGAGATAGTTGTTGACGGTATTGGGCTTGCGTTTGAATTCGCGCGCCCGCTCGCCGGCCTTCAGCGATGAGCGCTTCGCACCCGGGCGGGCACGCCGGTACGGTTCCGCGGCCAGCTTGTCACGATATTGTGCGATCAGCGCGGGCGTGATGTCACAAAGCTTGAAGCGCCCGAGCTTCTCCCGCCACCAAGGCAATGTGGACGTGTGCATGCGGCCATCTCGCAGCTTTGGAACCTCGTGCTCGAGGTAGCGGTCGATCGCCTCGGCAAGCGTTCGGCGTCGCGCTTCGGCCGAACGAAAGTGGCGCCCCTCGATCATCTCGGCCTCGACCGTCTTCGCCCAGCGCTCGGCCTGTCGCTTCGAGGAAAAGCTCGCCGTACGGGACGGATATCCCGCCATGCGAACCTGGACGTGGAAAGCGCGTGTGCCATCGCCCTTGGCGCGCTCCCGGATCGTCGCCATCGTCCACCCTCGTGTCGCGGCGCACATGGGCGTGCGCCTCGATACGACTATAGCTCAGAAGTTGCCAAGCGACTGTGCCAGGACTGTGCCACAACCAATCAGAAGGTTCTCCGCGACATCTACTTTATTGATATTATTAATGTAATTGGTGCCGGCTGAGGGATTTGAACCCCCGACCAACGGTTTACAAAGCAGCGATCGGGAGGTCCGCGGGCTT
>JAKADE010000574.1 GCA_021820785.1 Pseudomonadota bacterium | reverse complement strand
GACCCACAATCAAGGTGAGTTTCAACGCGTGGCGGGACTCACCATCGAGGACTGGGAATAAGCAAACGCGGGCGGCGGGTGCCCTTGGACCTGTCGTGCACAGTCCTCGTACCGTAGGCCCATGTCTGATGGGTCGTCATGCTGTGCCGTCGAGCGCGACCCACCGCGCTCGCGGGGCTTGGTGCGTCCGCAGCACGCGTGCGCCGCTCGATGTGTCCGTTCAGAATCTAGAGCACAGTGCATCACTCGCGGATTTCGCAGCAGGGATCCTCGGCATCACCCGGGCGCAGGCCTGGACGTGCTCGAGTCCCCCTGCGGGTCACTCGAGGGCACGCCACCCGAACCGCATACGCCGGTGACTCGGCCGTTCAGACCGCACGCCGAAGCGGAGCACGTGCCGCTCCGGATCGAGGCCAGCACAGACCTTCCTTCCGTCCGCATACCCATGCCCCACACGGCGCTTTGCGTTCGCTGCTGAGCTCCACCGCCGTGCTGCGACCCGCGCTGAAGCTCTCTGTGGTCGGCGGCCGCGACAGGCCGCGCCGGACTCAGCGCCCCTGCGCCACCCAGTGCCGCAACACCTGCACATCGCGCAGCTGTCTCAGCCGCACCGGAAGGTGCGCCAGGAGCCCCGCCGCCCGCCCGAGCAATGCCGCCCGCCGAGGCGGATCGGTGAGCGATTGGGCATAGAGCGCGCTGGCGAGTTCATAAGGCACCCAGACGTCGCCGTGATCGCGCGCCAAAAGTCCTTCGTCAAAGGTCACGACGGGAGCGATGACCTTCGCGGCCTGCTGACGCTGGCCCTGACGTGCCAAGGCGAGTGCCAACCAAGTCGATACCCCAGCGCGATCGCGCTCATGCGCCAGCACCGAGGGGGCGAACGGCGCGACGATCCTGCTCTGTGCGAGCGCATCACGCTCGGCGCGCTCGGCCCGGGCAAAGTGCCCCTGCAGATACTCGGCCCGGCCGTACACGCTGGAGAAGTTCTCGAGCAGATAAGCCTGCGCCAGCTGCGCCGCCCCCTTCAGTCCCTTCGCCGCACGCAGCGCGCGGATCGCCGGCCCGGCGATCGCGGCCGCACCGGCCGCGTCGGAGTGCTCGTAGCGCGCTTCGGCCTCGACGGCCTTCGCATCCCACTGCGCACCATACCAGCCGCCGCGATCCGGCGGGGCGCGCCCGGCAATCGCGCGGAACAGCCCCTGGGCGCTGGCCGCCGCGCGCAGCGCGGCCGCAGAATGCCCGGCGAGCGCCTGCCAGTCGCCCATCCGGGTCGCCAAATAGCGGATCTGAACCACGAAGCCGCCATTGAGGCTTCGCGCGACGTGGGCCCAGGCGCGGAACGCTCGATCACACCACCCCAGCGCCTGCTCCAGACGGCCCTGCGACCAGAGCGGGACACACACGTCGGTGAGTGCCAGCCCAAGGTTGTTCCACATGTCGACGTTCCCGGGATCGAGCGTCAGGAACGTCCGTGCGGTCTGCTGCTCCTGCAGCGCGAACTGCTGCGCCGCGCGCGGATCGAGCTCGCCCTCGGCGGCCGCGACCAGCCACCCGTCGGTGATCTCCTTGGCACTCAGGGTCAGCCGATACCACGGCCGCTGCGTCAGCACCCCATCAGCCACGGTCAGCACCGTCCTGCCGACCCGCAAGGCATCGGCATTGCGGTCGAGGTTCACCAGCGCATTGGTCCGCCACGCGCCGGCAAACGCGTAATCAGCGCTGATCTTGAGGTTGTGCAGCGTCTTGGCGCCGAGCCCGACGGCGATCTGCATCGCCTCGCGTGTCGCCTGCGCCGCGCCGGCATAGTCGACCCCATAGGTCTGGTCCGCCCAGCCGATGCGCGTGAGCGTCTCGACGTACGCCTGTCGCGCCTCGAGCGACGCCCCCGGCTGATCAGCGAGCGGTTTCAGCAGCGCCACGGCACGGTGGCAGTCGCCGAAGCCGTCACGCTGCTGCGCGAACAGGATCGCGCAGCGCACCGTGTAGGCCCTGCCGAGGGCCACCTGAGTCGCCCGCGAATGCGTCCGGCCTGCATTCAGCGGCTTCAACAGGCCGATGGCTTCCTCGATGTTGCGGGTGCCAGTGCGGTAGCGCCCCAGGTAGTTCAGCGTCTTGGCGTGCTCGATCAGCGCGAGTGCGCCGTAGCGCACCGTCTGGGGCGTGCGCAGCTGCGCCGGCAGGTCGTGGAAGTACTGGATCTGCCGCTCGGTGAACTCCGCGATGATCTTCAGCTGCCCGAAGCTCTGCAGCTCCCGGTCGAAGTCGCCGGCGAGGTAGCCGAGCAGCCGCTCGGCATGCGAGCGGGCCTGCTCGGCGAGGCGCCGGCTCTGCTCGGCCTGCCGCTCGGCATGGAACGCAAACGCCGCCGCCGCGAGCGCCACGACGGCGAGCAGAATGCATCCCGCAGCAATCGCCCGCGCCCGGGTCAGTGCGCGCCGCGCCGCGCGCTCGCGGCTGCGCTGCTCCTCGAGCCGGCGTTCGGCGGCCTCGCGTACTTCCCGCTCGTGACGTTGGTCACGGCTCGCCTTGACCACTCCGCACAACACATCGTGCGTCAGCTCGACGCGACGCACGTCGAGCCGTTCCTCGATGCGCAGCAGCCGACGGTTGACCAGCTGCGCGAGCGCCGCGGGAGCGGCGCCCGCGGCCGCCAGATGTTTCAGCAGCGTCTCCTCGGCCACGTTCTCCCGGAAGCCCGACTCGGTGAGCAGCTCATCCTCGACGATGCGCCGCACCGCCGGCGGCTGGTCGGCGAGCGAGCGCTCGTAGAAGTTCGAGAGGATGCTCTCGCGTGAGCCGGCGAGCAGGTCGAGCGAAATCGCCTCGCGACCCTGTGCGAGCCGCGTGTCATTGAGTTCGCGGCAGATCAGGCTGAGCAGCGACGGTTCGACCTCGGCGTGCTCCAGTTCCGCGCCGCCGGCAACGAAACGCACGATCTCGGCGCCCACCTCCGGAGAGACCAGGCCCCCGCCGGGGCGCGGTGGCGCCTGCAGG
>JAKADE010000573.1 GCA_021820785.1 Pseudomonadota bacterium | reverse complement strand
CTGTTCGCGGCGTTCTCCGCTGCGGGTGGTTTGGTCATCAACCCTTCCATCTTCAAAGGATTTGGGGACAGCAGTCCATCCTGGGGAGGTGGCGTTCAGTTCAGCTGGAGTCCTGCATCTGGACAGACTTAGGACGTCTCGACGCAGGACGGACCGCGCGCCGCAAGGCGCGCCGGTCCGTATCGATTCACACGGTGTGGGGAACTGAGGGCGTGGAGGACATGAAAGCCGTACGTGCATCACATCTGGTGCCCCCCGAGGGTGGCGCGGAACTCCTGCCGACCCAACTGAGTGGCTTGCTGAGGCCGCAGGCCTACGCCCATCCCGTCGAGGCGGTAGCGGTCATCGAGACCCCCATATCCTGGGTGTTGCTCGCCGGTGCCTTCGCCTACAAGATAAAACGTCCCGTACGCTATCCGTTTGTCGATCAGCGCACGCTCGAGTACCGCCGCTGGTTGTGCGAGGAGGAATTGCGGCTCAATCGCCGCTTCGCCCCACAATTGTATCTGGAAGTGTGTCCCGTCGTATCCGCGGGACGGCATGTGCGCATGCACAGCGGTTCGCCCGGTGCCCACAGAGTCGTCGAGTATGCGGTGCGGATGGTGCGATTCGATGCGGCCGACGAGCTCGATCGGCGTCTGGCGGAAGGCCGCTTGCCGGTCGAGGCGCTCGGGACCTTCGGGCAGACGCTGGCGGACATTCATGCCACGCTCCCCTCCGTGACGGAGGATGCGAGTTGGGGGCAACCGATACAGGTGCGCTCGCTGCTGATCGAAAATGTGCATCAATGCGTCGCTGCGGCCGAAGTGTTCTCGCGTGGCGAAGCCGTCGCGGCCCTCGAGGTGCCGTTCGAACAGCGCCTCGCGGAGGCCAGCCCGGCGATGGCGCTGCGCCGCGCGAGCGGCCGGGTGCGCGAGTGTCACGGCGATCTGCACAGCCGCAATATCGTCGTGCGCGAGGGCCGTCTCGTGCCGTTTGACTGTCTGGAGTACGAGCCGGCATTTCGCTGGATCGACGTGGCGGACGAAATCGCCTTTCTGTCGAGCGATCTGACCGCGCGCGGCCATCGGCGGTATGCGCAGGCATTTCTGGCCGCGTATCTGCAGCGCAGCGGCGATTACCACGCGTGCCGGGTGATCCGCTTGTACGAGGCGCACCGGGCACTGGTGCGCGCCAAGGTGGCGGCGCTCTCGGCCGCAACACGTCCCGAGGCGGGACGCTCGGCGCTGCGCGCGGAATTCGAGCGGCTGGTGACTCACGCTGCCGCGGCGCTGGCGGCACGGCAGCCGCAGCTGGTGCTGATGAGCGGATTGTCCGGGTCGGGCAAGACGTGGATCGCCCGGCAGCTCACCGAACGGCTCGATGCGGTGCACCTGCGCTCGGACGTCGAGCGCAAACGCCTGGCCGGCCTCGATCCGCTGCAACCGTCGGGGTCGGGGCTCGCAGCGGGACTGTACGCGCCCGACGTGAGCGAGCGGGTGTACGATGAGTTGGCGCGAGAGGCTTACGATGCGCTAATCGGGGGCTACTCCGTGATCGTGGATGCGACTTTTCTGCGCCTTGCGCAGCGGCGTCGGTTCAGGGAACTGGGCGCCCGTGCGCAGGCCGCGACTTACTGGGTCCGCTGCACCGCGCCGCTGGCGGTGCTGCAGGAGCGTCTGCGTGCGCGTGCCGAGGCGGGAGAGGATCCGTCCGAAGCCGATGCCTCGGTGCTCGAATGGCAGCGTCAGCAGCTCGAACCGGCTGCGGCGGATGAAAGGCTGGCGTCGCTGGAGGTCGAATCCACCGACCCGCAGTCGATCGACAAGATCCTCGGGCTGATCCGCGCCGCGCCGTGACGGCGAACGTCCTCAGGTCGAGGCGTCGTTCGACTGCTGCAGCAGGTGTACGAAAGCCGCGGCGGCCGGCTCCATCTGCGCGCTCTCACGCTCTACCATCATCAACGGGCGGGTGATGGTCAGCTCGCGCACCGGCAGCGTGCGCAAACTGCCGTCGGCCAGTTCGTTGAGCATGCAGATACGCGGCAGCCAGGCGATGCCGCCGCCGTGCACTGCGGCGCGCTTGAGCGCCTCGGTATTGCCGAATTCCATGGTCTCGCCCGGAGTGATGTTCTGTCGCTGCAACGCCGCGGCGATCAACTCCCGGGTTCCGGAGCCGTGTTCGCGCATCAGCAGCGGCTCACCGGAGAGGTCCTCGGGCTTGAGCGCTTTGCGCGCGAACAGGGGGTGATCCGGAGCCGCCACGGGCATGATTTCATCGTGCTGGAAGACGGTGCTGCGCAGCCCCTGCAGATGCAGAGGACCCTCGATGAACCCGAGCATGAAGCGCATGTCATCGACGCCCTGGGAGACCTGCTCGGTGTTGCCGACGAACAACGAGATCTCGACGCGCGGCCGCTGACGGCGGAATGTCGCCAGCAGCGGCGGCAACACATAGGTACCGATCGTGTTGCTCGCCCCGAGGGTCAGGCGGCCGCGCAGCGCCCCGGCGATCTCCTGCATGGCCGCTTCGGCGGTGCGTTCGAGTTCGAACAGCCGCACGGCATAGCGGTTCAGTACTTCACCGGCCTGCGTCAGGCGCATGCCTTTGGCGTGGCGTTCGAACAGCGTCACGCCCAGACGCTGCTCGAACGCCTTGAGCTCGCGCGACAGCGCCGGCTGGGACACGTGCAGCTTGCGTGCCGAGGCAGTGAGGCTGCCGGTGGCGGCGACCGTGGCGAAGATCGCCAGATGATGCAGGTTCATCGCGCCAGTATAGGACGCGAACGGACGTTACGGCCGCCGGGATCACGGGCGCGCCGCCGGCGCGGCGCGCCCTCAGGTCAGAATCGCCCGCTCTGGAAGTCCTGGAAGGCCTGCATCAGCTCCTCGCGGGTGTTCATGACGAACGGGCCGTACTTGGCGACCGGTTCGCGCAGCGGTTTGCCGGCGACCAGGATCAGTCGCGCCGGGGCCGCGCCCGGAGGCGATTCGATGTGCACCGCGCCGCTGCCGCCGAGCACC
>JAKADE010000572.1 GCA_021820785.1 Pseudomonadota bacterium | reverse complement strand
GTGTTGTTCCGATCCGCCGCGCGCGAGAAGATCCTGCGCGGCACCACGCAGCTGGCCGATGCCGTACGCATCACGCTCGGACCGAAATCCAAATCGGTGCTCATCCAGAAGAAATGGGGCACCCCCATCGTGTGCAACGACGGGGTGACCATCGCGAAGGAGATGGAGCTCGAGGACCCGGAGGAGAACCTCGGGGCGCAGATGCTGCGCCAGGCGGCCGAGAAGACCGGCGAGCGGGTCGGTGACGGCACCAGCACCGCGACGCTGCTCGCGCAGACGATCTATGCCGAGGGCGTGCGCAACGTGGCGGCGGGCGCGAGCGCGGTCGACCTGAAGCGAGGCCTGGATCGGGCCCTCGCCGCAGCCATCGGAGCACTGAAGACGATGGCCAAGCCCCTCGAGCGACGCCAGGAGCGGGTGCAGGTGGCGACGATCTCGGCGCACAACGACGCGGTGATTGGCGAACTGGTCGCCGATGCGATGGAGAAGGTCGGTGGCGACGGGGTCATCACCGTGGAGGAGTCCAAGACCATCGAGACCAGTCTCGAGGTGCTCGAAGGGATGCAATTCGACCGGGGCTATCTCTCACCCTACTTCGTCACCGATCCGTCGAGCATGCAGGCGGTGCTGGAGGATGCGTATATCCTGATGTGCGATCGGAAGCTCGCGGTACTCAAAGACCTGCTGACGCTGCTCGAGCAGGTGGCCAAGGCCGCCCACCCGATCCTGGTGCTGGCCGAGGAGATCGAGGGTGAGGCGCTCGCCACGCTGATCGTCAATCAGGTGCGAGGCGTTCTGAAGAGCTGCGCGGTCAAGGCGCCCGGGTTCGGCGAGCGGCGCAAGGCACTGCTCGCCGACATCGCAACGCTGTGCGGCGGGGAAGTCGTGTCCGAGGAGCTCGGCCTGAAACTCGAGGACACGAAGCTCGCGCAGCTCGGCCGGGCGCGGCGCATCGTGATCGACAAGGACACCACCACGCTGATCGGCGGAGCGGGCGATAAGACCCGCATCGAGGCGCGTATCGGCATGCTGCGCAAGGAAATCGAGGACGCCGCCAGCGACTACGATCGCGAGAAGCTCAAGGAACGGCTCGCCAAGCTCGCCGGCGGCGTGGCCGTCATCAAGGTCGGCGCGCCATCGGAATCCGAAATGAAGGCCCGCAAGGAAGCGCTCGATGACGCGATCAGTTCCACCAAGGCGGCGGTCGCCGAGGGGATCGTACCGGGCGGCGGGCTGGCGCTGCTGCGCTGCAGCACCGCGGTGCTCGCCGCTGAAGCTGCGTGTTCCGCAGACGAGCGCACTGGCGTGCAGATCCTGCGCCGCGCGCTGGAGGCGCCCGCGCGCCAGATCGCGGAGAACTCCGCGGCCGACGGCGGCGTGGTGGTCGACCGGATGCTCAACGGCAGCGCCAACATCGGCTTCGATGCCGCGGCCAACCGCTTCGTCGACCTGTATGAGGCCGGAATCGTCGATCCGGTGAAAGTCGTGCGCACCGCGCTCGAGAATGCCGTATCGGTCGCCAGCGTGCTGCTGCTGACGGAAGCGACGCTGACCGAGCGCCCGGAGAAGACCGCCGAGCCGGCGCCGGCGGGTGAACCGTTCTGACCCGCCGGCGCCACGGCAACGGTGCCGTTGCCACCGGTCCGCCCGGTCACGGATAATCCACCGGCCCCCGACCCGGAGAAGCGCCCTTGCCCCGCCGCGACGTCAGTTTCCTGTTCGACCTCGACGGCACGCTGGTGGACAGCGTGTACCAGCATGTCCTGGCATGGCAGCAGGCGCTGCATGCCGCCGGGATCGAGCTGTCGGTGTGGCGCATCCACCGGCGCATCGGCATGAGCGGCGGACTGTTCACCGAGATGTTGCTGCGCGAGGTGTCCGTGCCGATCACCCCGGATCTGCTCGAGACGCTGCAACGCCGGCACGCCGAGGCCTACGCCCGTCTGGTGCCGTGGGTACGCCCGTTGCCCGGAGCGACGGAATTGCTGGCGTATCTCACCGCGGCGAAACTCCCCTGGGCAATCGCGACCAGCGGCAGGATGATTTCGGCGCAGCACAACCTGCGCGCACTCGGCATCGATCCGGAGACCGCCACGGTCGTGACCCGCGATGACGTCGCGCACGCCAAGCCCGACCCGGACTTGTTCATCGCGGCAGCCGACCGCCTCGGCAGCGACATCCACTCTGCCGTCATCGTCGGGGACAGCATCTGGGACATGCTCGCGGCCCGCCGCGCGCACGGTCTCGGTGTCGGACTGCTCTCCGGCGGCTACGGCCAGGATGAGCTCGAGCGCGGCGGTGCGATACGCGTCTATGAGGATCCGGCCGACATGCTGCGCCACATCGACGAGGTCGGCGGGCGGACCTGAGTCTTGCATGAGCGGCTACGCCCGCGCGATATGCGCGGCGAAGCAGCCAAACCTGGCATAGTGGGCGTGGAGATAACTCGTGCGCGGGTCGGCCAGCAGCTTCCCGATCAGGCTCTCGAGGTCTGTTCCCGGAGCAATGTCGGCGTCGATCATCATGTCGTCCTGATCGAAGGCGCGCACCGACATCACGCGGGTACGAAACAGCGCCGGCACTTCGTTGATCCGGTCGTAGCGCTGCCCCGCCCTCTCCAGGACGTAGATCGCGTGACATGAGCGATAGGGCGTCGCCGCAGGCTGATGCTGGTAATTGAGCAGCAGTACCGGCTCACCCAGATTGGCCTCACGCAATTCGATACGATCGGGGAAGCTGTGTTCGCGATCGGCGATGACGCGCCGAGCGCCGCGGCGCGCCAACTCGCCCGCATCCAGCCCCGTGAGCGGAGCGAACAGCTCCGGCGACAATCCTGTGATTCGGAAATCCATCGGTAGCCCCTGACGTGAATGACGCCAGGAGCGTACGGCGCCGCGCCGCGCGACACTCGCTGAAACCGGAACCGTCGCTCAGGCGCGGTGCACGTAATCGACCTCGGTCATCATGCCATCCATCATGTGCACAAGGTTGTGGCAGTGCAGCAGCC
>JAKADE010000571.1 GCA_021820785.1 Pseudomonadota bacterium | reverse complement strand
TTCGAGCACCGTGCCGTAATGCGATTTGAACCACTGTCGGTCTGCGTCGATCAGGCTGACGAACGACAGCGGCGTATCGCACAGCGTCGCGGCAAGCAGCGTCAGGTCATCAAACGCCTGCTCGGGCACGGAGTCGAGGATTCCGAGGACCCGCAGCGCCTCGAGACGTTCGATCTCATTGTCCGGGGCTGCAGCGCTCTTCATCTGCCCGTGGCCGGTTCACGCATGAGGTGTTCCTCGCGCATGGCTCAGTCGTAATGCTAGCAAAGACCCGGGTGTGCGCGACACTGTTGCCGCAATCCGACGGCTTGAGCGTTGGCTTGCGGGTTATGTTTTGCCGGTGCGGACCAGCGGGTCTCCGTGGTCCGCGGCTCCCACGCTTGCGTCCGCCCGGAGCGCCCGACACTCGCGGCAGGATGCGGCCGCCGCCGAAGTGCGCGGCATCGCAGCGCCGCAGGCTTCGATCGGACCGGTCGAGTCGGATTCGGACCGTCTCGTGCGCCGGGTCAGTCGTCATTGCATGCGAGCAGCATCCCGCCCCAGGTCGGCCGGCGCAGCCGGGCGCTGGTGCTGGCGCTCTCCACGACCCCGAGCCCGACGTGGGCACGCAGCTTCGGCTCGAGTGAGGCGGCGCTGGCCGGCCGGCCGAACAGATAGCCCTGGTATTGATCGCAGCCGAGCGCGGCCAGCCGGGCGAGCTGCAGGGGTGTTTCGACGCCCTCGGCGATGACCTTCATGTGCAGGCTGTGCGCCAGGGAGATGATGGCGTGAACGATCAGGCTGGTCTGCGGATCGTCGTTCATCTCGCGCACGAAGCTGGCATCGATCTTGAGCCGGTCGATCGGGAAGCGGCGCAGATAACTCATGTTCGAATATCCGGTGCCGAAATCATCGACCGACACCAGCACGCCCATGCGGCTGAGCTGCTCGAGGATGGCGACCGAGGACTTCGCGTCGGTCATGACCGCGCTCTCGGTGATCTCCAGCTCGAGCAGCCTCGGCGGCAGCTGGTGCGCATCGAGCGCCGCGGCGATGGTGTGCAGCAGACCGCTTTCCCGAAATTGCACCGCGGAGAGGTTCACGGCTACGCGCAGGGGCAGACCCTCGCTCTGCCACCGGTGCGCCTGGCGGCAGGCTTCCTGCAGCACCCAGGCGCCGATCGGCAGGATGAGGCCGGTTTCCTCGGCAATCGGGATGAACGTGAGGGGCGGGATGTAGCCGCGTTCGGGGTGGCGCCAGCGCAGCAGCGCCTCGACGCTGCTGACGCGTCCGCTCACAACGTCGACGCGTGGCTGGTAGTGCAGCTCGAACTGGCCCCGCTCCAGGGCTCGGTGCAGGTCGCTCTCCAGGCGCAGCCGTTCCTGCGTGAAGCCGTTCATGTCCGCGGCGAAACACTGCCAGGTCCGCCCGCCGCGCCGCTTGGCGCTATACATGGCTTCATCGGCGTGGGCCAGCAGTGTCTCCTGCGCGTCGGCGTCGCCCGGATGCAGACTGATGCCGATGCTGGTGGACACCAGGACCTCGAGCGTGTCGAGGCGCAGCGGCTTGCTGAGTGCCTCGATGATGCTCTCGGCGATGCGGCCGGCCTCGGCGGCGCTGCGGACCTCGCGGGCCAGCACGAGAAATTCATCGCCGCTCATGCGGGCGACCGTGTCGCCCGAGCGCACCGCACCGCGCAGCCGGCGTGCCACCTCGCGCAGCAGCTCATCGCCCGCGCTGTGGCCGAGGGAATCGTTGATCAGTTTGAAGCGGTCGAGGTCCAGGGCGAGGACCGCGAAGGGACCCCGACCGGTGCGCGCATCCGTCAGGGCTGCTCCCAGACGCTCGAGGAAGGCCGTGCGGTTCGGCAGACCGGTCAGTGCATCGTGCAGCGCCTGGTGTCGCAGCTGGGCGTTGATCTGCCGCAGCCGGCCGGTATGGGCCCGGGTGCGGGCAGCCAATTCGGTGGTGTACAGATCGCTGATCACGGTGCAGGCGAGCACGCTGCCGGCGACGAGCGCGATGGTCGTGGCGCACCAGAAGCTGTCGAGCACCAGTCCGCCGCGACTGACGGCCCCCGGCACGAAGTGAGCGGCGGCCATGCCGAGATAATGGGTGCCGCTGATCCCCAGGCCCATCAGCATGGCGCCGCCGATGCGTGCCAGCGGGTGGGCGCCCTGGTCACGCCGCAGCCGGAATGTCAGGCCCAGCGCAAGACCCGAGGCGAGGATGCCGAAGAGGATCGAGGCGCCGACCCACACGGGGCGGTAGTGAATCGCCGGGGCGATGTCGATGGCGGCCATGCCGAGGTAGTGCATGGCGGCGATGCCGCCGCCCATCACGAGGGCCCCGAAGCCGAGTCGGCGCGCGTTGAGCTGCTCGACGGCCGCGATGCGGATGGCGCCCCAGGAGGTCAGGATCGCCACCAGCAGCGACAGCAACGTCAGGCCGACGTTATAGTGCAACTGGATCGACATCGACATGGCGAGCATGCCGATGAAATGCATCGACCAGATACCGATGCCGAGGACGCATGCCCCTCCGAACGTCCAGAACCGACGCAGGGGCCGGCCCTCGTCCGTCACGCGCGCGGCGAGTCGAAACGCCGTGTACGAGACGAACACCGCGACCGCGACCGACAGTGCGACCAGCCAGCTATCGAACGTGGTGTGCATGGTGTACCGATTTCATGCGCGCATCCTAATGATGGGCGGCGGGTGCGACGTGAAGTGCGTCGCAGCCGCACACAGGCAGCCCGGCACTGCCGCGGCGCGCGCCGGGGCGGCTAACTCGTTAATCCAGCGAGAAATTTCGCGGTACGCGGGTACGGGGCCGGAGGTCCGCATACGTACAAATCCCGATGCTTGCCGGGGGCGGTGGGCGCCGCGGCGCCGGGCGCACTAGGCGATTTGCGGCGCCCGACGCAAGACTTGTTGCGGGGCGGCCGATTGCGCATAGTGCGGCCTCCTTCGGCCGCCCCCTCCCCAACGCTGATGCCGTCCATCGAATCCCGTATTGCCGCGGAACTCGCGGTC
>JAKADE010000570.1 GCA_021820785.1 Pseudomonadota bacterium | reverse complement strand
GATCTTAGATCCGTACGCCGCGCACGCCGAATGCCGAACCGGCGCCGATCCCGCGAATGGACACCTGCTGGTCCTGCGCATAGTCGTACTGGTTGCGCACCAGCAGGCCAGCCACCGAGCGTACGCCCTCGGCGAGATTGATGCCGAGTGCGTCGTCGCGCAGGTCGGCGCCCGGTACGCTGCTGATCGAGGCCGGCACGTCGAAGGCGGGCATCGCGATCCGGGTGGCCGTCACCACGACGTCGGCGAGGCGCTGGGTGGGTGCGGCGCGGGCCACCAGGCTGCTCGCTGCCCAGGCCGCCGCGGCGGTCGCGGTGAGTACGGCGGTGCGTGCTGCGGGCCGGCCCTGGCCGGGCCTGAGAGACAGGCTGCGTGTTGAGGACATGGCTGCTCGTGTCGTTCCGCTGGCAGAGTCCGGGGATCCACGCGGACGCCGCCGGAGGTACACCGTACCGCTCGTCCGCAGAGATTGTACCGGGCTCAGCGGTAAAAAGGGGCAAGCGCCGGCCAGTGGTCCGTTTCCGGACCACTGGCGGCGCACTGTCGGCCTGTCAGAAGCTCAGGAACAGGCCGGCATTGATGTTCCAGCTGGCGTTCTTCTCGCCCATGTCATTGGTCGACTGGAGCCGGCTGAACTCTCCGACCAGCAGCAGGTTATGGGTCAGGTGGTGGTACACCCCGGCGGTCCACTTGTTGTTCATCTCGACGAGTGTGCCGTTGGCCCGATCCAGTGCGGTGGGATCAAGCTTGCTCTCTCCGTAGTTGATGCCGTACTTGGTCTTGCCGTAGGTATAGGTCAGCTGGGCGATGAACCCCTCGGAGCCGCGCGGGTGGCCGAGCGAGTCGTTCGAGTTCACGAACAGGCCTGTCGTGCCGACGCCGGTGCCGCGGTAGTACCAGCTCATGACCTGGAACGGTCCGGCGGTGTATTTGCCGCCGATATCGAACGCGGCGCTGCTGTAGTGCAGGTTGTTCGCGCCGATCACGCACGCGGTGGCGTTCAGCGATGGATCCGAGCAGGCGATCGCCTGGCGCTGGTACAGTCCGCTCGCGGAGAGATAGAGGTTGCCGAGCGTGTAGGTCGCTTTGGCCTGGAACCCGGGCGTGGAATGATTTGCCGGGACCTGCCCGAGCGTGTTCAGAGGATCGAAGATGCCCACTGTCACGTTCGCACCGTGCACCGTCGGGGTCGTGTAGTCGATCTGCGCCAGCCAGTCGGTATAGATGTAGCCGAGACCGATCGAGCCGAGCGAGGTATTGGCCGGTGCGGCGTAATTGCCGTTGCCGGCGCCGACGCCGAGCAGGGTCATGTCGTTGAGGATCGCGTCGGAGGCGAACAGTCCGATATTGCGGCCGGCCATGATGGTACCGAAGTGCTTGTTGCCGACCGTGAGGAACGCCTGGCGGACGTCGAGCCCGGCCGTACCGAGGGCGGTGTGACCGAAGTTGGAGCTGCCGACCTGCAGATTCGGGCTGCCGCCGTCGTTGGTGCTGATGCCCGGGTAGAGCCCGAAGGTGAAGCCGATGTGGTAGCCGTCCTGGACGGTCGAGCCGCTGACCGTCAGGGCCGCCGGCAGCAGACCGTTCGAGACCGAGGAGGACCCGTTGCTCGCCACGCAGGCCAGGCCCCCGGCCACCACGCTCGGGTGCTTCTCGCACTGCGAATAGATGTAGTGTGCGTTGACGTTGCCGTTGAACGACAGCTTCCATTTTCCGGCCTTGACGCTGATGGCGTGCGCGGCCGGTGCGCTGAGTGCGGCGCACAGGACGGCGGCCAGGACGTTCGCGTTGCGAAATCTCATTGCAGAGCCCCCTGCGTTGTACGTTTGAGCGACTCCCGTGCAGAGCAATCGCCGTGCCACCGCGCCGCGACGGCAGATCCGTTGCGCGCCGCACACGCTCAATCGGCACGAGCACTCGGCGGGGCGGCAGTGGGCAGCGGTGATCGGTACACAGTGTCACGCTTCCGGAACAACCGGCGTCGCCGAATGCGCCGCGCACGTGCATGAACCGGCCGGTGGCGCCGTGCGGCGCGCACACTAGCGCGGCGATGGGGGGTCCTGCGGACCCGCCAGTGTTTCAATCAGTGACACTGTCACGCTGGGACATGACACACATGGCGCAGCGCGGCGGCGGCGCGGGGGGAGCGTATGACCGGCACAACAGACGAATCCCGCGGACTGATCGTCGGGGACGCGTCCATCGAATGCGTCATCGTCGAACCTGCGGGCGGCGGCGCCGAGCTCAGCCTGGAGGAACTCGCCGGCGATGACCCGCTGATGCTGCACAACGTGCGCTGCGCCTACCGGATCGCCGATACCGACATCCCGGTGCTGATCCAGGGGCCGACGGGCTGCGGCAAGGAGGCGTTCGCCCGCGCCATCCATCGGGCGAGTCGTCGCGCGGCCCGGCCCTTCGTGGCGGTCAACTGCGCCGCGATACCCGAGACGCTCATCGAGAGCGAGTTGTTCGGCTACCGCTCCGGAGCGTTCACCGGGGCGCGGCGCGAGGGCTTGCGCGGGCGCATTGCCCAGTCCTCCGGCGGCACGCTGTTTCTCGATGAAATCGGTGACATGCCGCTGGCGCTGCAGAGCCGGCTGCTGCGGGTCCTCGAGGAGCACCAGATCCTGCCGCTCGGCAGCGACAATGCGTGCGCGGTGGATTTGCACGTCCTCGCCGCCTCACACCGCAATCTGCGTGAGCTGATCCGCTGCGGAGCGTTCCGGGAGGACCTGTATTACCGGCTCAACGGCCTGACGCTCGAACTACCGGGCCTCGGGGCGCGCACCGACAAGGAGCGGGTGATCCTCGCGGCACTCTCGGCGGAGTGGCGCTTCGATGCGGGGCGGATCGAGCCCGACGCGCTCGCCAGTCTGCTCGCCTATCCGTGGCCGGGCAATATCCGCGAGCTGCGTAATGTCATCCGGGCCGCCGTGGCCATTTGCGACGGCGGCGTGGTGCGCCAGTGCGATCTGCCGGTGCAGATCGTTGCGGTGCACGGCGCTGAAAATGCG
>JAKADE010000569.1 GCA_021820785.1 Pseudomonadota bacterium | reverse complement strand
TGAGTGAATCATCCGCGCGCCATCCGATCCGGATTGCGCAGCATGGCTACACGCTCGATGTTCTGGCACATCTCGGCGGCGCGCTCGCAGGGCTGCAGTTCCAGGGGCAGGAGGTGCTGCGGCGGGCAACTTCCGAGATCGATGAGCCGCTCGACAGCGGTGGATTCGCGCTGATGCCGTTTGCCAACCGGATTGCGCACGGGCGCTTTCGCATCGGAACGCGCACCGTGCAGCTCAAGCCCAACGCGCCGGGCCAGCGTCATCCCCTGCACGGACAGGCCTGGCGCGAGCCCTGGACGGTAGAGTCGCGCGAGCCGGGTCGAGTGGCGCTCGTCTACGAGCACATGGCCGGGGAGTGGCCCTGGGCCTACCGGGCACGACAGGTGTTCACGCTCGGGGAGTCGGGGCTTGAGGTCGCGTTGGCGCTTGAGAACTGCGCCGCCGAACCGATGCCCGCTGGCATCGGCTGGCATCCCTATGTGCGGCGAACCCCGGCGGCCCGGTTGCGTGCGGCGGTCGAGGGGGTGTGGCTCGCCGATGCGCAGTGCCTGCCGACGGCGCTGGCGTCGCCGGAAGCGATTTGGGATTTCCGCAGCGGTGCGCCGGCGCCGCAGACGCTCGTAGATCACTGTTATACCGGTTGGAACGGTCGGGCGGAGATCGTACTGCCGGAGGAGCAGTTGTGCATACGCATCGAGGCCGAGGAGCCGCTGCGCTGGCTGCACGTCTACAGTCCGCCCGGGGAGACGTTCCTGTGCGTCGAGCCGGTCAGCCACATGCCGGACGCGTTGAACCGCGCGGAACCGCCAGCGGTGAGCGGCTTGCGGCTGCTCGAGCCGGGTGCGTCGTTGGCTGCGCGCGTGACGCTGGAGGTGAGCCGAACATCATCCAGCGCCTGAGCGGCCGGTCGGGGCGCGGCCTTTACCCCCCGGTCCGACACAGACCGGCTCCGCTATGCAGATCCGCGGCGGCGGCCGTTCAGACGAACGGCTCGATGTTGTGGAAGCGGCTGTAGTCGAACCGGTCGATGCCGTCGGCGCCGGGGATCAGAATGTCGGCGAACGAGTGCTGCCAACGCAGCATCTCGGGCGGGTATTCGTGGCGGGCCATGAGCGTCTGTCCGGTCGTCTCGTCGATCCCGAGGATGGTCAGAATCAGAAATGCATTCTCGGCTTGCAGGCTCTCGGCCGTGGCGCTGGCGAGGGGGCTGTCGGGTGTGAGTGTGTGCATCAGCGTCCAGCCGAAGAGAAAGGCCGGCTGCTCGCTGCGCCGCAGGGGCAGGTCGTGGATGCGCCGTATCCGATAGCCTTCGACGCTGCGCTCGTCCCGCACCAGGCGCAGACGCGCCTGGGCTTCCATGATGACGTTGTGCCGTTCGTTGGCGGCGCGCAGCATCAACGTCGGCTGGCCGTCGAGCGGGCGGATCACCGCATGGTGGGCGAAGAGGATCCGTGCGGTCGGACGCGAGAAGCGCGCGAACATCATGCCGGCGATCAGCGCCAGACTCATCATGCCGACGAAGATCTCGAACGAGGCGATGACGTGCGCGAAGACGGTCTGCGGATGCATGTCGCCGTAGCCAACGGTCGCCAGCGTCTCGACGCTGAAGAAGAAGCGGCCCCAGAAGTCCGGCGGATTGACGTGCGCGATGTCGTTCGCCTGCAGCGAATACACCGCCGCGAACAGCAGGTTGAACGTGAAGAAGAAGCCGGCGAAGCTCAGGAACAGCCGCGGCCAGCTGACGGTCATGAACACGTGATACAGGTCCTGCCAGCGGCGGCGGGGCAGACCCTCGCGCACGACCCGACGGCTCGAATGCGGGCGCTGAATCACGGGAGCGGAACTGGGCACGGGCGACTCTCAGACGGAGGGGGCGGGGCGCATCACGGCGCTATGGGAGCGTAGAGAATGCCATGCGCCCCTTCAAGACGTTCCTGCGAGGCGCCGGGCGGTCCGGCGCAGCGAGGGGCCGGCCCGGGTGAACGGGCGTCCCGGGCCGGACTGGTTCCGTTATCATAGACGGGATACGCGCAGGCGCCGTCGGCCGGCGGTGCGACGCCGGCCGACGGCGGGAACCGGGGCGGCGCTCGGCCTGTTGTGCCTGTGTTAAAGTGCTTCGGCGCATGCGTTGGCCACACAAGACTGCCCCTGAGAAGAACGCAGAGGATCGATGAACAAACCGGCGCGTAAATCCCGAAGCGGCGCCCGTCGCAGCGTGACCATCAAAGATGTGGCGCGGTACGCGGGCGTCTCGCCGATGACCGTTTCACGGGTGGTCAACGGCGGTCAGTACGTGAGCGATGCGACGCGCCAGACGGTCATGCAGGCCGTGCGTCAACTCGGCTACTCGCCGAACCTCGCGGCGCGCAATCTGGCCAGTGCCCGCGGCGAACGCTTGGGCCTGCTGTACGGGAACCCGAGCGCCTCCTACCTCAGCGAGTTCCTGGTCGGGGCGCTCGATGCCGCGACCCGCCACGGCGTGCAGCTGGTGCTGGAGAAGTGCGAGATGACGCCGGCGGCGTCGCGCCGCGCGGTGCGACGCCTGGTCGCTGGCGGCGTCGTGGGTGTGGTGCTGCCGCCGCCGCTGTGCGAATCGGCGGTGATCCGCGCGGAGCTGCAGGCCGCGCGCATGCGGATCGTGGCGGTGGCCGCAGGCCGCCCGCCCGCCGATGCGATGTGCGTGAGCATCGACGATTTCGAGGCGGCCCGCGAGATGACCCGATATCTGCTCGCGCTCGGCCACACCCGGCTCGGCTTTATCAAGGGGCACCCGAATCAGACCGCGAGCGAGGAGCGCTGGCGGGGTTTTGCGGCGGCCGTCGAGGAACATGGGCACCTGCCCGAGCCGCGGGTCGAGCAGGGCTTCTTCACCTTCCGCTCAGGTCTCGACGCAGCCCGCAAGCTCCTCGCCGTCGAACCGCTGCCGACCGCGATCTTCGCCAGCAACGACGACATGGCGGCAGCCGTCATGGCTGAGGCGCACCGGCGCACTCTCGAAGTGCCGAACGATCTGACCGTG
>JAKADE010000568.1 GCA_021820785.1 Pseudomonadota bacterium | reverse complement strand
CGGGCAGCTTCCGGCAGTTCTGCGAGATCCTCGGCCGGCGCAGCATCACCGAGTTCAACTATCGCTATGAGAGCGAAGCGGCCGCGCACGTGTTCGTCAGTTTCTCGCTCGCGCGCGGGCGCGCCGAGAAAGACGGCGTGGTGCAGGCGCTGCGCGCAGGGGGCTATACCGTCACCGACATGAGCGAGAACGAGATGGCCAAGCTGCACGTGCGCTACATGATTGGCGGCCGGGCGCGCGGCATTCGCGATGAGCTGCTGTATCGGTTCGAGTTTCCAGAGCGGCCCGGCGCGCTGCTGAAGTTCCTCGACGCAATCGGCTCGCGCTGGAACATCAGTCTCTTTCACTATCGCAATCAGGGCACCGACTATGGACGGGTGCTCGCCGGCATCCAGGTCCCGGCGCCCGAGCGCGAGGAGTTCCTGCAGCACCTGAATGATCTGCACTACGAGTACGCCGACGAGACGGGCAACCCGGCGTACCGGATGTTCCTCGGCGCCTGAACGGCTGGCCCGACCCGCAGCGCGCGGGTCAGCCGTGGATGTAGCTTTCCAGCTGCTCGATCGTGCGCTGCTGGTCCTCGATCACCGATTTGACCAGATCGCCAATCGACACCACGCCGATCACGCGGCCGGTGTGAACCACCGGCAGGTGGCGGATGCGCCGCTCGGTCATCAAGACCATGCAATGCTGAACCGTGGCATCCGGGGCGACCGTCAGAACCGGCGAGCTCATGATGTCCGCCACGGGAGTCTGTGCCGAGGCGCGCCCGCGCAGGACGACTTTGCGCGCATAGTCCCGCTCGGACACGATGCCGGTGAGCACGCCGTCGCGCATGACCAGCAGGGCGCCCACGCCGTGTTCGGCCATGGAGCGCACGGCCTCCAGCACCGGCGCGTCCGGCGCGATGCTGTAGAGCGCAGACTTCTTCGACTCGAGCAGGTGGCGCACGGTCATCATGTCAGCCTCCTCCCGGGCACGCCGCGGCGTGCCGCGATCGTGAATGTACCGGCAGCGTACGCCTACCGGGGCGCGACCGCCACAGTCAGGCTGACGTCCGCGCTCACCTGGAGGCTGCCGGATTCGATGGGCGTAGCCGGCGCCATGCGCTGCGCCCGCAGCACTTGCCCGAAGAGCATCGGCGCAGGCGTTCGCACTGCGCCGCCGGACTGGCGCACCTCGAGGATACGCACGATGCGAAGGCCCAGGGCGGCTGCAAGCGCACCAGCCGCCGCACGTGCCCGACGCGCCGCCAACGTCAACGCCTGAACCCGAGCGACCTCGGGATGACGCAGGGCGAAATGAAGGCTCTGCTGCACGTTCGCGCCGGCCTCATTGGCCGCATCGATCACGCTCCCGATGCGCTTGAGGTCATCGAGCCGCACGCGCACGAGATTGGTCACCGTGTAGCCGGTGACGGCGGGCGGTTTGCCGGTATTGGAATACTGGTACTGGGGCGCCACCGAGTAGTCGGCCGTCGTCAGCTGCGCCTCGGGGCCCGCCGCCTTGCGCACGGCGGCCAGGACGTTCGCGACACGCGACGCATTGTCCGCGGCAGCGACTTTCGGCTGAAGCGCCTCCGTCCGCACACCCACGTCGATATACACGCGGTCCGGCGCCGGGTCGACGGTCGCCCCGGCACTCACCTGCAGCGTGGCCGGCGCCGGCGCCCCGTGGGACACAGCGGCCAGCGCGAGCGTCGGCGTGAACGCCAGCGCGAGGATGAGCAGATGTTTCATCGGCGCAGTCTCCTGGTCAGTCCTTGGAATCCGTTGGCGGCACGCCCTTCAGCCGAGCAGTTTCTCGCGCCGGTACAGCCGGCCGGCGAAAAACGTCAACACCGCACCGAGGGCGAGCGTCACGCCGGCCGAGATCGCCAGATCCGCCGCCGGCAGCGGCTGGGCGCGCAGCAGACTCATGATGATGAAGTGCTGACTGAGCGAAGGCACGGCCATCAGTGCCGGCCGCGGCCGCAGCCCCATGATATTCGCAAAAATCAGCGGCAGCGTCGGAATCAGCAGCACCAGCCCGACATACGTCTGCGCTTCGCGGTAACTGCGCGTATAGGCGGCCACGAGCGTCATCAGTGCGGCACCGGCCGGGATGAGCGGCACGCAGCCGAGCACAATGCCGGCCGCCACGGCCGGACCGAAATTCGCGCTCATGCCGAGCCGGTCGAGCCCAATGTGGTGCAGCGCGAACGCGAAGGCGGTGACCGTCAGCACCAGTGACACCATCATCATGGCGCAGGCGGCGAGCATCTTGCCGTACACCAGGTGCTCGCGCCGGACCGGCGTGGCCAACAGCGGCTCGAGCGAGCCGCGCTCGCGCTCCCCGGATGTGGCGTCGATCGCGATGTACAGTCCGCTCATCAACATCGTCAGCAAGATTGCGTAGCTCAGCATACCGAGCACGAGCGCCGCCCGGCTCTGCGGCGTAGAGATGTCGATGGCATGCAGCGCAATCGGCGCGAGCAATTGCGGATCGAGGCCGCGGGCCACCAGACGCAAGCGGGCGATGGTGCCGCCGTACAGACCCATCAGACTCGCGAGCCGCTGCATCCGGCTCTGCACCGCACGCTCGGACTCATCGGCATACAGGCGCAGCGGTGCAGGCTTGCCGGCGGCGAGCCGGGCGCCGAAATCGCGCGGAACGTACAGCAGCGGCCCATGCGAACGTTTGACCAGCGCGCGCGCCGCGGCTCGGTCGACCTGCACGGTGCGGATGTGAACCCGGTACTGGCGCAGGAACTGAAGCAACTGCGGGGCCCGCTCGGCATGCGCCACCGTCAGGACGATCGGCCGGTCGCCGGCGGTGCCGCCGTGGCGGATCGCCATCGAGAGCGCCACGGAGATCAGCGCCGGCATGAGCAGCGGCCCGATCACCAGCGTCGTGAACAGCGAGCGGCGATCGCGCAGCGTCTCGCGGAACTCCTTGCGAAAGACCCGCCAGATCGATCTCATGCGGACGGCTCCGGCGCGCCGAGGCCAGCCAGGCGCACGAATGCCTCCTCCAGCGATGCGGT
>JAKADE010000567.1 GCA_021820785.1 Pseudomonadota bacterium | reverse complement strand
CACCCCCTGCGCATTCATGTCCTGATACATCTCACTGACGAGCACGTTCCAGTCGTCATTGATCTTGTACTTGACCTCTGCGCGCACACCGCCGTAATCGAGCGGATTGATCGCATTACCCGCGATCTGGTCATTGTTGATCGTGACGCTGTTGGTCGGCACGACGCCGCCGTTCTCGTACACGAGACCGACGTCTCTCGGGCTGCGACTGAAGGTCGCCGGCAGATTGTTGATGTACCCGCCCCGATGGTCGGTGAACCAGACCACGCGAGCCGCGAGCTTGCCCGGAATGATCGGCCAGTTGAACACGGCATTGAGATTGTGGTTCGGATCCCCGTGCGCGGTGACTCCGTAGCCGGCGTTGACGTTGACCTGCGTGGCATACAGGTTCGGCTTGTTCGTGATGAAACGCACCACGCCCGCTTCGGCGCCCGCACCGAACAGCGTGCCTTGCGGCCCCTCGAGGACTTCCACGCGCTTCAGGTCGACCGCATAGATGTCCAAATCACGCCCCGGCTGCAGGGCCGAGGAATCATCGAGGTAGACCGCAACATTCGGGAAGTTCCCGATGGTCCCCTGACCCTGGGTCGCCACGACGCCATCCGAGAGGCCGCGCATGAAGATCAGGCCATTGCCCGGTCCCGCCGATCCGGTCGTCACGTTCGGCAGATACTTCACGTAGTCCGAGAACGTCTCGACGTGCAACGCCTGAAGCGTCTTGCCGGTGATCGCCTCCATGGTGATCGGCACGTTCTGGATGTTCTGCGACCTGCGCTGCGCCGTCACGACCACTTCTTTTAGTTGCGCAGATCCCGCGGCCGGCATCGCAATGGTGGGTGCGGGCGCCACGGCCGCACAGGCGGCATGGACACCCGAGGCAGCGAGAATGGCTGCGACGGTCCTCGAGACCTTCTGACTGGATTTCATGAACTACCTCTGCAGGCGAACCATCTTGTGTTATTGAGACTCCCCGCAGCAGCCCCGCTCCCATCGCGAGCTGCAGCCGGCAGATGAACCCGGCGTGTCCGGCACGCGCGCGCACCGGACCCTGGCCATGACTAGCGAACATGCCCGCCGGGTACGTCATTGTTTTGTCCGTCGGGCAATGGATCCTGCAATCCCGCACTCTGCGCGCCACGACGGTTGTTTCTAGCTCACGCGCTGGGCGAGAGCTGAATATGCAGGAATCTCAGCGTATTTCAGCTGAAATGACGGCCGCATCCTCTGTTCGAGACTGCTGCAATGGACAACAGTATCGACGGCACGGCCCGTCCAACTGCGCGCAGTTTAGCAAGCTGAACCCCAAATGAAAACCCGCAGCCCACGTGAACTTCACCACCATGACATGCAGTTGATGCGCAAAAGCCTTGAATTACTGGCTAAAATGTCGCTCACATTTTCATATTTGCGTAAATATTTCGGTCTATTCAATGTCCGCAGATCTCAAAAACGGCGAATCCGCCGGCTCATACGCCCGCCACTGCCTCGAGCGCGGCGAGTTCGCACAGGCCGAGCGCGCTGCGCGTACCCTGCTCACGGATCACCCTCACGATCGCGACGGGCTGTATCTTCTGGCGATCGCCCAGCGATTGCAGGGACAGCTCGAGGCGGCACTGGAAACTCTCGATTCACTCGAGGTGTATCACCCGCAGTATCCGCGGCTGTACCAGGAGCGAGGACATTGCCATGTCCTGAAGCGACAGGCTGCCGCGGCCATCGCCGCGTTCGAACGCGCGGTCCATCTGAATCCGGCGCTGCCGGCGAGCTGGCGGGCACTCGCGTCGCTCTACCGGATGTGCGGGCGCAGCGCGGATGCGGCGAACGCGGCGGCGCACGTCACCAAGCTGGCAGCGCTGCCCGCGGACATCGTGGCGGCGCGCAGCATGTTTGCGGATGGGGAGATCGAGGCGGCCGAACAGCGGGTGCGCCAGTACCTGCGCATGCACGGGGATCACATCGAGGGCATGCGGCTGCTGGCACAGATCGGCCTGAAGCTCGACGTGCTCGATGATGCCGAAGTGCTGCTCGAGAGCGTGCTCGCCCTGGAACCCGGCTACGCGGCCGCTCGGTTCGACTACCTCCAGGTGCTGATGCAGCGACACAAGCACCGGTTGGCACGAGAGCAGCTGGCGATTCTGCTGCAGGAGGAGCCGGACAACCGCGCCTATCGGACCGCGCAGGCCACCCTGTCCACTGAGCTCGGCGAGTGCGAGCAGGCGCTGCGCCTGTATGGGGCGCTCCTTCAGGAGATGCCCGAACATCCCGAGCTGCACCTGTCCGTGGGCCACACGCTGAAGACCCTGGGCCGGCAAGGCGAGGCCATCGAGGCCTACCGGCGGGCGGCGGCCTGCCGCAGCGGCTACGGGGATGCGTACTGGAGCCTGGCGAACCTGAAGACCTACCGATTCTCCGCAGCTGAGATAGCCGAGATGCGTCGAGCCGAAGCGGCCGCCGGGGTCTCGGTCGTCGATCGGTTCCACCTGTGCTTCGCGCTCGGCAAAGCGTTGGAGGACCGGGGCGAATATGCCGAATCGTTCGCCTGCTACGCGCGGGGCAATGCGCTGAAGCGGCGTGAAGTCCGCTATCGGCCCGAGTTCATCGAGGGCAACACCCAGCGGCAGATCGAGGTGTGCACGCGGGAATTCTTCGCCGAGCGCCTCGGCTGGGGCTCCCCGAGCGAGGCCCCCATCTTCATCGTCGGACTGCCGCGGGCCGGCTCAACTCTCATCGAGCAGATCCTCGCCTCACACTCCCAGGTCGAAGGGACGATGGAGCTGTCGGACATCCCGCGTCTCGTGCAGCACCTGCAGGGCCGCGGCGTAGAGCCCGAGCCACAATACCCTGCCGTGCTGCGCGAGCTGCTCGGCGGGGATTTCAGACGCTTCGCCGAACAGTATCTGCACGACACCTCGCTGTACCGTCACGGCGCGCCGCGCTTCATCGACAAGATGCCGAACAACTTCCGGCACCTCGGGCTGATTCACCTGATGTTCCCCAAGGCGCGGATCATCGATGCGCGCCGCGAGCCG
>JAKADE010000566.1 GCA_021820785.1 Pseudomonadota bacterium | reverse complement strand
TGATGGGCATGAGCATGACGGAAAATGTGCTGGGTATCGACGTCGGTGGATCCTCGATCAAGGCCGGCGTGGTGGACGTGGGGGCCGGACAGATGGTCGGTGAGCTGATCTCGGCGCCGACGCCCCGACCGGCGACGCCCGATGCGATGATGCCGGTGATCGCAGCGCTCGCGGCGCGCCTGCCCGAGGCGAAGGGCCGCATCGGACTCGCTTTTCCCGCCGTGGTGAAGCATGGTCGGGCACGGACTGCGGCGAACGTCGATCACGCCTGGATCGGCGCGGACGGCGGGGCGCTGGTGCGCCGCACGCTGAACCGGCCGGCGCTGTTTCTCAACGACGCCGATGCCGCGGGGCTGGCCGAGATGCGTTTCGGCGCGGGGCGCGGTGAGAACGGCACGGTCATCATGCTGACCTTCGGCACCGGAATCGGCACGGCGCTGTTCACCGGCGGGCACCTGTTTCCCAACAGTGAGCTCGGGCACATGGAGCTCAACGGCATGGACGCGGAGAAGTGGGCGTCGGCGCACGTCAAAACGGTCCAGGGCCTCGACTGGGAAGGTTGGATCGAGCGGGTCAACGTGTACCTCGAGCGCATGCACGCGATGTTCTGGCCGGATCTGTTCATCCTCGGCGGCGCGATCAGCGAGCGGTTTGCCGACTTCGCTCCGCTGCTGCGTTCCGAGGCGCGCATCCGCCCGGCGCAATTCGCCGGCCAGGCCGGCGTGATCGGGGCGGCGATCGCGGCGGCGGAAGCCAACGCATGAGCCGCCCGCGCGCTGCGGCGGGCCGATGAGCTGGTTCGGGCGCAGCAAGCTGCCCGAGGTCGGTACGACCCTCTTCACGGTGATGTCCCGCCGGGCGCAGGCGCTCGGGGCGATCAACCTCGGTCAGGGCTTTCCCGATTACGACATCGATCCGCGCCTGACCGAGCAGGTGGCCGAGGCGATGCGCCAGGGGCACAACCAGTACGCTCCGATGGAGGGGCTGGCGGCACTGCGCGCCGCGATCGCACGCAAGCTTAAGGCCCGCTACGGCCTCACCGTCGACCCGCAGGACGAGATTACCGTGACGCTCGGAGCCACCGAAGCGATCTACAGCGGGATCCAGGCGATCGCCGGTCCGGGCGATGAGGTGATCGCCTTCGATCCGGCCTATGACGCCTATGAGCCGGCCGTGCGTCTCGCCGGCGCGCGCTGCATCCGTCTGCCACTGGCGCCGCCGGCGTTCCGCTACGACTGGGACCGGGTGCGCGACGCGGTGAACGAGCGCACCCGGCTGATCCTGCTCAATTCCCCGCACAATCCCACGTGCACGGTGGCGAGTGCGCACGATCTGGACGCGCTCGCCTCGATCGTGGCGGGACGCGAGATCACCGTGCTCTCGGACGAAGTCTACGAGCACATGGTGTTCGACGGACGCGTACACGCGTCGGTCCTGACCCATCCGCGCCTGCGCGAGCGCAGTCTGGTGGTGTTCTCCTTCGGCAAGACGCTGCATGCGACGGGTGTGCGCGTCGGCTACGGCATCGCGCCGCCGGCGCTCACCGCGGAGCTGCGCAAGGTCCACCAGTTCAACACGTTCAGCATCGCGCATCCGCTGCAGCAGGCGATCGCGCGCTACCTCGAGGAGCGCCCGGACACCGGTGTGGATCTGCCGGGTTTCTTTCAGGCCCGGCGCGACCGGCTGCGCGCCGCGCTCGGCGGCTGTGCGTTGCGGCTGCCGCCGGCGGCCGGCACGTTCTTCCAATTGCTCGATTTCTCGGCCCTCGCGCCACCGGGCGACGTCGCATTCGCCGAGCGGCTGCTGACCGAGGCGGGAGTGGCCTCGATCCCGCTGTCACCGTTCTACGCCGCGCCGCCGCCGCTCTCGTGCGTGCGCCTGTGCATCGCCAAGCGCGAGGCAACCCTCGATGCGGCCGCCGAGCGGCTCGGAGCGTTCGCGCACCGTCTTGCGCGCGCCGGTGCCTGAGCTTGCGCCGCCTCAGCGGCGCAGGATCCACGCGATGATGGAGATCGCGAGGCTCACCAGCAGCATGGTGGTGATGGGAAAGAAGAACTGGAAACCGGGCCGTTCGATGACGATGTCGCCCGGCAGTTTGAACAACGGCAACCGCCGCACCCACGGCCAGACGAGGCCGAGCACGATCAGCACCACACCGAGCACGACGAGAATGCGGTTCATGGGGGCGAGTCTACCGGGCGGCGCGGGCCGATCAATGGCTGCGCACCGCTAGTCGAACTCCGCCGGCAGGTCCCGATGCAGGTGATGCTCGTAGAGCCGCACGATCTGCGGGGCGAGCACACGGCCGGTGGACAGCGCCGGCAGCGCCGCCACCGGGAAGAATCCGACGGCATCGGTTTCGCTGCTGGTCGTGGCCTGCCCGCCAGTCAGCTCGCACACGAACATCAGCTTGTAGATGTGGTGCACGCTCGGGGGGTGCGGGTGTCTGCGCCGGTCGATCAGGGCGGCGAGCTTGACGGCCCGCGCCTGGTAGCCGGATTCCTCGCGGATCTCACGCTCCACCGCCGCGGCGGGCGAGTCGTTCACGTCCACCCAGCCGCCGGGCAGCGTCCACTTCCCGTCGGCGCGCTCGCGCACCAGCAGCACCCGATCGCCCGAGAAGACGCCGCCGCGCACATCCACCTTGGGCGTCGCGTAGCCCTCCTCGCCGCTCCAGAGCGCCTCGGCCCGCTCCGGCGGGATCTTGAGCTCCCCGGCGAGCAGTTCGGCCGCGAGGCGCTGCAGTTCCCGGTAGCGCTCGCGGTCGAACGGGTCGCGCGTGAACGTCAGGCCATTCTGCGCGAGCGCGCGCACCTTGCGCGCCCAGTCGAATATGGCCGCCGTGCGCTCGATGACCGCGCTCCTGCTGCGGGCCTCAGAGGTTGCGGATCAGCGCATCGCCGAACGCGGAGGTCGACACCTCGGTCGCTCCGTCCATCAGGCGCGCGAAGTCGTACGTGACCGTCTTCTGGCCGATGGTCCTGTCCATCGCGCCGATGAGGGCGTCTGCGGCCTCGGTCCAGCCCATGTA
>JAKADE010000565.1 GCA_021820785.1 Pseudomonadota bacterium | reverse complement strand
GCCGTGCGGGTCGAGGGATCGATCTCGGGGTAGATGAAATCCACCCGGCCGGTGAAGCGCCGCCCAGGGTATGTGTCGACGGTGAGGCGTGCGCGGTCGCCGACCTTGAGCCGCCCGAGATCGTTCTGGAATACGTGGGCAAACACCCAGATCGTCGAGAGATCCGCCACCGTGTAGAGTCGGGTTCCGGGTTCGGCATACGCGTTGGGCAGCGCTTCGCGCTGCGTGACGTACCCGCTCACCGGAGAGTCGATGACCAAATCCCGCCTGATTCGCCCAGTCGCTCGCAGTCGCTCAATTTCCCGATGTGGGATACCCCAGAGCGCAAGCCGCTCGGCCGCGGCATCCACCAGCGAGGCCGCATCGCGTGCCACGGCCGGATCGGGGCTGCGTGCGAGCCGCCGTTGACTCTCCCGTGCCAGCAGATACTCCCGCTCGGTGGACAAGAGTTCGGGACTGTAGATGGTGAATAACGGCTGTCCCCTGCGCACGTACTGGTAGGTCGAGTCGACGAACACCTTCTGGATGTAACCCGCGAAGCGCACCTGCACGTAGGCGAGCCCCCGTTCGTCGACCGCCACACTGCCCGTCGTCCGGATCACATCGCTGACGGACTTGCGCCGGACCTCACCGATTTTCACCCCGATGCGCTGCAATTGTTGGGAGGAAATGGGCACCGGCGCGAGTGGCGACTCTTGCGAAGGCCCACCGCTCCCGGCCCTTACGCTCGCCCGAGGCGCCGAAGTCGCGGCCGCCGGGGCGATCCTCGACGACGACACCGAATGCGAGCGCCACCAGAGGACCCCCGCGCCGCAGAGGAGCAGCAGATTGACTGCGAGCGCTGTGAAAAATCCGACACGATAATCCGTCTTCATGGCAAGGTCCCCGTCTCGTTCGGTCTCGCAAGTCCGCTCCCGCTCAGTCGCTCGAGCTCAGCCCACCGATCGAAGTACTCCGATTGCGCCCGGGCGAGTCCGAGCGCGGTATCGAGCTGGTGCTGTTCGGCGGTCAGCACCTCGAGAAAGCCGCCACGGCCGCTCCCGTATTCGCTCAACGCCACATCGAGCGCATCGTGCGAGAGCGGCACGAGATCGTCCCGATAGAGGGCGAGCGATTGCGCGGCCTCACGCGTCGAGGCATAGGCGGCCGAGAGATCGGCGAGCAGAGCGGCGCGCTGGTTCTCGAGATCGTATTCGGCCCGCCGAGCCTGCGCCTGAGCGGCGTCAACCTCCGCGCTGTACTTGCCCTGATCGAGCGGTACCGTGAAGGACAGTCCCACCATCGGCCGCATGGCGGGATCAGACCACATGCTGTTGTAGCCGGCGCTGACCTGAAATTGCGGATAGCGTTGCTTGCCTGCAAGCGCCGCTTTCGCCCGAGCGGCGTGTTCTTGCGCTTCGAGCGCCTTCAGCTGCGGGTGGTTAAGTGCCCGTTGCAGCAGCGCCGCTTCGGACGGTAGATGCGCCGGCGTGGGCAAGGCCGCGGGCAGTGGAATCGGGGAGGTCGGTGGCCGATCGAGCAGTGCGTTCATGCGCGCTGCGACGACGGCGATTTCGCGCTGCCACTTGAGTTGCTGCTGGGCGAGCATCGTGCGCTCGACATCCGCTTGCAGCACATCGGATTGCGGCGCCTTGCCCGTCGCGTAGCGCACCGAGGCGATGCGCCGTAGCTCGGCGAGGACGGACTGGTTGGCGGCATTAATGGCGAGCGCGCGGTGAACGAACACCCAGTCCGCAAAGACGCCTCGAGCCGTCGCCGCGAGGCGCAGCCGCAGCGCCTCGAGGTCGTGACGCGCTACTGCCGCATCCGCTCGGGCGATCTCCTTGCGAACCTCGAGCGTGCCCCACCAGGGCAGGGCTTGACTGACCTCGATGTCCTCGCCCGTTCCCATGGCGCTGCCGAAAGTGCGCGGTGCCGCCGATACGCTGAGCATCGGGTCGGGCAGCGCGCCGGCCGGCCGGATGCCGGAGATGGCCGCGACCAACGCCTGTTGCATGGCGCGTAGACTTGCGTTTCGGGCAAGGACCGCGGCGGTGAACGACTCAGCTGTCAGCGGCGCCGGAAGCGCCACATCACGGTCCCGGTGCGCGAGACCCGCGGCATGAGTTGCGCTCACGGCAATGAACAACGCCAAGCCGACCACGCCGGCGAGACTTTTCGAGTATTGACGCACAAGACACTCCATTTGCAGATCCCAAACGATGACGTGCCCGCACGCGCTTGGCGTGCGGGCACCGATCCGCAGCGTGGAGTGTCAGAGTCTCAGACGGAGGGTCGAAAGATAGGTGTCGCGCCCTGCCGAGGACACGATGGCGATGCGCGGGGGGCCCTGCGGTGGCGGCCTTCGATGCGCCGCCACAAAAGAGGTAGCAGTCCATGCCAGCGCGGACGGAGCGACGGCATGCGCATTCCGGACTTCAATCCCGGCGACTCGCGCCGCCGGTCCGGCGGGCACCCACCCACAGGCGCCGGTCATCCCGCACGAGACTGAGCAGGACAACGACGCGCCGCCACAGGGCATCGGCGCACGGTGACCCGTCATGGGACAGCGCATCGGTACCGGAGTCGAGGACCGCATCATGGGACACGCCCAGATCTGCTGGCCGTACCCGAGGGTCACGAGAGCCAGCAGCAGGAGCGTGAGGTAACGCGAATGAAGTCTTCCACCCATCATGTGCTGACCATGCTAACGCTTTTGAGACGGCAACGCCACAGCCGAGGAAGCCGCGATTGCGATGAAGTTGAGCACCGCCCATCGAGGCGCGAACGCGACGAGTTGACGTCCCACGGACGCATCCGTCTTTCGCCCTGAATCGAGGTGCTCACGATGCGTTGCTACCGTGGGGTTTCACTCGTATCGCCATCTAGATTCGTTGACACGGGGAAGAGCATTCCCGGGATTGCCGATCTCCTGAGGCAGGCTACCGCTGCGGGCCCTTCCCTTCCATAGGCATTCCCTGCATCGCCTGCATTTGGCCGATCATCTGTTCCATCATCAATTGCATCATGTCCAGACGGTTCTGCATCTGGTCC